>CANRBS010000004.1 GCA_947628895.1 uncultured Bacilli bacterium | reverse complement strand
TAATTTGAAAGGAGTGAGGACATGTTTGGAAACATTAAATATGAAACCTAATTATTCAGAATTAGGAAGAATTTATGGAATTGATAGAAGAACAGCAAAGAAAAAATATAATGGTATTGAAAACAAAGTACAACGAGTAAAGCATTCATATTTAGATCAATATATAGATATTATTAAAGAAAAATGCAATATTCCAGGTACAACAAAAAAATCAGTATATAAGTTTATTCAAATGAATATAGACAAAGATATTGGCACATATTCTAATTTTAATAAATATATAAATAAGAATGATGAAATAATATTTATTAAAAATAAAAAAGCCCATGTGTTATATGAAACTGATTATGGTTTTCAGCTTCAGTTTGACTGGAAAGGCCCGATTACCTTACATACAAGAGACGGAATAACTATAAATTTCTATATATTTTCTACTACTTTAGGAGCTTCTAGATTTCATACATTTATTTATAGTAAGTTTATGACTTTAGAATCTGTAGAAAGATGTTTAATTGAATCTTTTCAAATAATAGGTGGTATACCTATAGAATGTTTGACTGATAATATGTCATCAATTATTAATTATTCACAACATGCTTTTACAACTGAATTTAAAATTTTTAGTAAAGATATGGGTTTTAAACCTAAACATTGTAAAATTAATTCTCCTGAAACAAAAGGAAAAGATGAGTCTTGTAATAGGTTTATGAATTGGCTATTACCATATGATTATGAATTTAGTGATGAAGAAGAACTTATTAAAATAATACATAGACTTAATAAAGAAATTAATAAAGAAGTAAATCAAACAACAAATATGCCACCAGTAATGTTATTTGAAAAAGAAAAAGAACATCTACAACCTCTTCCTAATGAAATAATAATAGAAAAGTATTTAGATTCATTAATTGCAGTTAAAGTTCAAAATACAATGTTATTTCATTATAAAGGTTGTAAATATTCAGTACCAAAAAAGTATATTAACAAAACTTTAAAAGTTAAAGAAATTGATAATAAACTTTATGTATATTATAACAAAAATTTAGTAAAAATTCACGACATAACTGACAAAAAAATAAATTATACTTCAGATGATTATGTAGAAGGTCTTTCTACTACTATATTTAATAAAACACAAGAAGAAATAGAAAATTTAGCTAAACATAATCTCGAATTATTAAACAAAATAACAAAATAGAAAGGAATAAAATAAAATGAAAGAAAAATATATGAAAAAATTTATGTTAGAAACAGAAATTAATAACTATTTAAATGATATAAAAGAGTATTCGAATGGTGCATTACTTTATTTAACTAATCCATCTGATAAATTAGATAAAGAAGAAATAATAATGTATTTATCATGTGTAGAAGAGTGTGTAAATAATGTATCCGAATTAATAATGAAAATAGAAAACGAATACGAAAATGATATAGAGGAGTTAATGAATGAACGATTATAATAAATTATTAAACAATTTAGAAATATTAAAATTAGATAAAATAAAAGAATGCTATCCAAACTATGTTGATACAGCAATTAAGAAAAATAAAACATTAACAGAATCATTATTAGAATTAACTAATAAAGAAATAAAATACAGAGACGAAAGAGCAAGTGAGATACAAATAACAGTATCAGCTTTCCCGTTTAAAAAAGAAATCGAAGATTTTGATTTTGATTATCAACCATCAATAAACAAACAACAAATATTAGAATTAAATAATCTAGGTTTTATAAGTAAACATGAGAACATTTTATTTGTAGGGCCAAGTGGGGTTGGAAAAACCCACTTGGCTACATCCATAGGAATAACAGCAGCAAAGAAAAGATATTCAGTGTATTTTATATCATGTCATGATTTAATTACACAGTTAAACAAAGCGCATTTTGAAAATAAATTAGATGCAAGAATAAAACATTTTTGCAGATATGAATTACTTATAATCGATGAAATAGGATATTTGCCTGTTGATAAACAAGGAGCAAATTTATTCTTTCAATTAATAGCTAAAAGATATGAAAAACATTCTACAATAGTTACAACTAATCAAACATTTAATAAATGGGGAGAAGTATTCAGTGATAATGTTTTAGCAAATGCAATTTTAGATAGATTACTTCACCATTCTACAATAATTAATATTAAAGGAACATCATATAGAATAAAAGATAAACTAGAACATTGGGAAGATTCAAGTAATGAAAAATGATACTAAAAATTAGTATCACAATATTCCACTTTTTGTACACACTTATTTTCCATTTTTTGTACAAAATTATATTGACATTAACAAGTGTCTATCAACAAATTATTTTTGGAGAAGACATTCACTGCAATAAATGTTTCTCTTTTTTATTTTATTCAAGTTTCACTTGATATATACATAATAGCATATATTCATTATTTTTTCAAGTGATTGATATATAATAAAACTCAGAATTACTTCTGAGTTATTATCTTAATGGCGCCCAATGTAGGACTCGAACCTACGACCTAACGGTTAACAGCCGTGCGCTCTACCGACTGAGCTAATTGGGCAATTTCAATAAATATTATATGATATCAATTTACATTTGTCAACAAATATGTAGACTTTTTTTAATAAAATTGTTAAAATTATTTTAGTAAAGAGGGAATTATTATGAATGATAAATTTGAATTTATTGATATACCTAATACCGTGAACAATACTCCTACTAATAGTATGCCCAATGTAGTAAATATTATAGATGAAAATGAAAATAATTCAACTAATAATATTAAAAAAGTTAGTATTTTAGATACATATGGTGAAAATTTAAGTAAAAAAGAATATGTTACTAATCCTGCAATTGGAAGAGATAGTGAAATTGAACAAACCATTGAAATACTTTTAACTCCAGAAAAAAGTGCATTACTTGTAGGTAAAGCTGGTGTAGGTAAAACTGCTATTGTTGAAGGAATAGGTTATAGAATGGTAAATGGTACTATTCCAAATGCTTTAAAAAATTATGAATTAATTAAAATAAATGTATCTAGTTTACTTGGTGAAACTGTAACTGATGGACAAAGTGAAAATAGACTTCAATTATTAGTAGATGAACTTAAAACTAAAAAAAATATCATATTATTTATTGATGAAGTTCACTTACTAGTAAATAGAAATACATCAAATATGAGTATAGACTTTGCTAATATGTTAAAACCAGGACTTGATCGTGGAGATATTAAAATGATAGGTGCTACAACTTATGAAGAATATGAAGCATACATATTAAGAGATAGAGCTTTCTTAAGAAGATTTTTAAAAGTTGATGTTGCAGAACCAACACAAGATCAATGTATACAAATACTTATGGGAACATATCCAAAATATGAAAAAAGAACGGGTATTAAAATAGGATATACTAATTTTATTAAAGAAAAATTATTTAGATTTATTGTTGAAATGACTGATGAATATAAAAGAATATATGAAATAGGTAATAGATATCCAGATATTGCTTTAACAATTGTAATGAGTGCTTTTTCAATGGCATTATATGAAAATGCGACTGAAGTAAAAATAAAACATTTCTATAAAGCAATAAATAGAACAAAAGTTGTTTATGAAGATAGTAAAGTTAAAGAAATAGCTAGATTTAAAGAATTATTTAAAGATTTAATAGCAGAAGAAAATGTTGATTTAAATGATATATAGGAAACTTATAAAAAATAAGTTTTTTATTTTTTACTAATTATTACTTTTTTAGTATAAAATTTATATTAATTAGCTAATTTTCCTTTAGATAAAAATTGTTAAATTACTACTAAATTTATATTAATAATTTAATTTTATTGATTTGAAAGTTAAAACATAATTTACTATACTTTTTTAAAAGAAAGGAAATAGTTATGATAAAATCAATTAAAATTAGAAATGTTAGTAAATCTATTAATGGAAAAAAGATACTTAAAAATATTAGTTTTGATGCTTATGAGGGTGAAATAATTGGTTTAGTAGGTCCAAATGGTGCGGGTAAAAGTACATTAATGAAAATTATGACTGGATTATATTCTTATGATGAAGGTGAAATATTTTATTATGAATATAATTTAAAAGATGATTTTGAAAAGTGTTTATCTATGGTTGGAACTTTAATAGAATCACCTGATTTATATAAGAATTTATCAGGTAAAAATAATTTAAAAATATTTAAGTCTATGTTTAAAGATATTGATGAAGAACAAATTAAAGAAATAGTAAGAATAGTAGAACTAGAAAAATATTTAGGTAAAAAAGTAAAAACTTATTCACTTGGTATGAAAGAAAGACTTGGTATTGCTACTGCTTTAATAAATAAACCAAAAATATTAATATTAGATGAACCTACTAATGGACTTGATCCAATTGGAATTAAAAAAATACTAGGAATATTAAAGAATATGAAAGACACAACAATTATTATATCTTCTCATATGTTAAGTGAAATAGAAGGTTTATGTAATAAAATTGTATTTATAAACAACGGGGAAATCATAAATATTAAACATTTAGACAATGATGTACAAAAGAAAAATGTTATGTTTGAAGTAGATGATTTTTCAAAAGCAAAATTATTATTAAATAATTATTGTATAAATGAAGAATTAGAAGTATATGAAAGTGATGATACAATTAGTAAATTAAATAAAGAATTAATACTTAATAATATAAATGTATATAGAATATACGAAAATAAAAATAATTTAGAAAGAGAATTTTTTGATTTAGTAGGTAATGATGATAAAACTAATTAATAATGAATTTAATAAAATTAAAAAAAGTAAATTATTTTTTTCACAAATATTATTTATTCTATCTTTATTTATTATGAAAAAAGTAAGTGATAATGATTTATTATCTCTTTCATATAATTTAATTCCTTTTATAGGTGTTATTGTTAGTATATTCTTTGGTGGTATTATATCTTCTGAAATAGAAAATGGAACATTTAGACAATATTTAACTAAACCTGTTAAAAGATATAAAATATATTTATCTAAATTAATTAGTATATTTATTTATATTACATTAACTATAATACTAATTATATTATTTACATTTTTATTATCTAAAACAATTAGTTTAAGACATATAATCAAATATTTTGTATATAGTATACCAGTTTATTTTATTGGAGTTTTTACTCTTTATTTATCTACTAAATTTAAAAGTGTTTCTCTTTGTGTTGGTATATCTATTTTTACATTATCATTTTCATTAATAATATCTCAATTGTTTTTTGGAATAAATGTTAATATTATAGAATATACGGTTTTACCTTATTTAGATTTTTCTTTATTTAATGATAAAATTGTACTTAATAATATGAATAATGAACTTGGTATTAATTTAAATATATATAGAGGTATTATTATTGATTTAGCTACAATGTTTATACTTTATTTTTTAGGTAATAGAAAATTCATAAAAAAAGATATTAAGGCCTAGCTTAATATCCTTTTCTTTTATAATATTCTAATAATTCTTTAAATCTAGCAAAGTGAACAACTTCTCTTTGTCTTAAAAAACTAAGTGGAGCTAGAATCGTTTCATCATCTGTTAAATCCATTAAGTTTTCATAAGTTGCTCTTGCTTTTTCTTCAGCAGCTAAGTCTTCTTGTAAATCCACTATTGGATTACCAGTAGATTGAATATATGCAGCAGTATATGGAACACCATTAGCATCCATTGGGTATAAACCTTTATTATGCTGTGTATACCAAGCATCTAAACCAGCTTTCTTTAATTCTTCAACAGTAGCATTCTTTATTAATTGATTAATCATAGTACAAATCATTTCTACATGACCTAATTCTTCTGTACCAATATCTGAAAGTAAAGCTTTACCTTTATCATCTGGCATACTAAATCTTTGAGTTAAATATCTTAAAGCCGCTGAAAGTTCACCATCAGGACCACCAAATATCAAATGGGACTAATTATTATAATATATAGAAATTTCCTTTGTTTTAGGGTTTATTTCCACTTTATCAATTAATTTATTTATAGCATTTCTTTTTAGATCCATACCTATTTTTTCATCTTTTAACATTTCATAAATACTTTTAGCATTTATTTTAATTTGTTTTTGTATGTTATCTAAATTATCATCTTTATATTTTTCCAATTCTTGTCTTAATTTGTTCTCTTCATTTAAAATTAATTCTTTATTTGATTTATATTCTTCTAGTGTATCAATTCCTGATATATAACTTTCTTTTATTCTTTCTTTTTTTATTTGTAAACTTTCTAATTCCTTTATTAGAAGTGATTTTTCTATGTTTTCAGAAGTTTTTTTAACATTTATATTAATTTGTACCTTTGATTTAAAGTCTTCTTTAATTTGCTCTAAAATGAGTTCTTCAACATCACTGACTTTAAATGAAATATTATTATCACAGATTCCTTTATTATAACCATTGCAACGAATCTTATTTTTATTTAATTTAGTATATGTATGATTACAAAATGGACATTTGATTAATCCTTTTATCCAGTGCCAACATTCATTGGATGCTGCCTGATGTTGTTTAGAAAATTTATTATTAATTTGTGCTTTTTCTTGGACTTTATTCCAAGTATTTAGATCTATTATAGGTTTGTGTTTGCTATCTGTAATTGTAGTTTTATCATTTGAATTGAACATATGATAATCAACTCTACCATTTGTAGACCATCTTAATTTGCCAATATAAACTGGATTATGTAAAACATATTTTATAGTTCTAGTTTCCCATTTATTTCCTCTTTTAGTTTTTACACCTAGTCTATTAATTAATTTAGTTATATCAGTATAATTTAAATTTGAATTAGCATATTTATCATATATTAATCTAACTATATTAGCCTCTTCTTCAACAATTTCTAACATATTATTAACAACTTTATAACCAAATGATGCACTACTTTGTAATTCACCTCTTGAAGCTTTTTCTTTCATTCCTTTTAAAACTTCATCTCTTAAATTTAAAGAATAATATTCATTAAGAACATCTTTTATGCCTTCCATCAAAAAACTATTTTTATCATTGCCAAAATCTTCTGTAATAGATATTAATTCAATACCTAAATCATTTCTTAATAATTCTTTATAAATTCTACTCTCTTTTACATTACGAGCAAATCTATCATAAGCATGAATTAAAACAACATCAAAAGGTTTAGGTTTCTTTTTAGCAATTGCTATCATTCTTTTAAATTGCTCTCTTTTTTCAACACTTCTTCCTGTTACACCAGGTTCAATAAATGTAAATTCTTTTGTTATTAATATGTTATTTGCCTTTGCATATTTTTTTATATCTTTTAATTGTGCATCAGGTGAATACTCTGTTTGTTCACCTGTTGAAACTCTTATATATACTGCTCCATTTCTCATAAAAAACTTTCCTTTCTTTTAATTTTATGATAAAATTGCAGTAGAAAACTCATTAATTGTCGTGGTGGACATAATTTGTTTTCTACTTGATCTCGTATTCGTAGTACGAGATCTTTTTATTTAAGAAAATTCATAATTAAATCTATCATAATTTCTTTTTCCTTTGGATTAGATTCTGCTATTAGAATAGTAATAGCTGTAAGAGTATTATTATCTATTACTTTTCTATCATCTTTGTAAAGTATACCATTTACTTGTAAAAAATAAATAAATATTGTTGCTGCTATTCTTTTATTACCATCAATAAATGAATGATTTTTAACAATTAAATATAATAGATTAGCTGCTTTTTCTTCAATAGTTGGATACATGTCTTTATTATCAAAAGAAATGTATATATCATTAATAATTGATTTAAAACTACCATTTTTTTCTAATGCAAATAAACTGCTATTATTGTTAAATTTTAATTTGTTAATAATTTCCATACATTCTTCATATGTAATTATTTTTTCACTTTTTTGTCCTTTTACTTTTTCTATTTTTTGATGATCATAATCATCTAATAGATTTAATGCTTTTGAATATTCATTAATTACTTTTAGTATTTCTTTTGTTTCGCCACCTGTTAATTTATTAGTTCTATTGGCAATATCTAACAATTTAACAGTTTTTTCCAAAGATGTTAATCTTTTTTGATTAATAGCATAACCTTTAATCATATAATCTTTTAATACATTATTTGCCCATTTACGGAATATAATACCATTTTTGGATCTGACTCTATATCCAACACTAATAATTACATCCAAATTGTAATAATTTGTTGGCTTTGAACTAAATTCGGAATTTCCGAATTTTCTTAAGGTTTCTTTTTCTTCTAATTCCTTTTCACTATAAATGTTCTTAATATGTTCATTTATTGTTGATCTTGACTTATCAAATAAAGTTCCCATTTGCTCCTGTGTAAGCCATACAGTTTCATCTTGCATATTTACTTCTAATTTAACATTTTGATTTTCAAACAATATTATTTCGTTTTTCATTTTAAATCTCCTCTAATTTATTATTCATAAATGATTTTCATTTTTATTCCATAATCAAATGTTTTTGTAGCAACAGATTGTTTACCTCCATTGGTATTAGAATATTTATAAGTTCCACCTATAACATATAATTTTAAATTAATTATTTTATGATTTTCAATTATTTCTAAAAATTTAGGAATATCTTTTCTAGCAATATTACCAATTTGATATTCATTATTTTTAAAATCATTCATATATATTGCAAATGCTCTTTCTCCTTTGTAGTTAAATTCTTTAAAGTTTCCTTTAAAAGCTATATCTTCAAATTCACTTATATTAGCATCATATTTTAAAATTTCTTCGTTAGTATATCCTTTAAATGCTTTTTCTTTTATGTAATCATCACTTTCTTTATAATTTTTAAGAATTTGCTTTATTCTTGTTTGTCTATTAACACCATCATCATTATCAAATGACTCGCCTACACAGTCAAATATGATTGCTTTATTTTTTATTTCTTCATCATTTTTATTAATTGTTTCAATATTTTGTGTTATTTCATTTTCATTTTCTTTTTTTTGCCATATTAATATGATATCAACGATCCAACCTATATAAAATAAACCAACTGTAAATATATATAAAATACCTTTTTTATATTGTTTATTATAAAAGTGATGTAATCCTAAATAACCACCAAATATACATAATAACAAAGTAATTTTTTTATTTTTAATCTCATAGTCAACCATAATACTACCTCTTCCTTCAATTTCCTATAATCTTGTTCTTTTTTCTCTTGCTATTCCAATAATTTTAACAGGTAATTTTTCAATTTCTTCCTTATTATAAAAAGTTGGTAAATAATTATCTTGATTATTTAAATTTAATGGTACAAGAGTTATGCCATTTTCGTTTAAAGTAACATTTTTAAATGTAGCATCAAATCCATTAACCATAACAGCACAATCTTTATTATTTGCTAATGTGTAATCATTAGTTTGTTCAAATATAACAATATCGTTTTCACTATATTTTGGAAACATACTATCACCAGATATTTTTAGTCCATAGAATTTTTTTCCACCTTTTAACCAATTTTTAGGTATATCTATATATTCTAATATATCTGCTTGTGCTTCAATAGGTATACCTGCTTTAATTGTTCCTAATACAGGTATTTGTATTGTATCACTTTCTATATCTAAAAAGTTAGCATTATCAAAATCTAAATGGCTTATAAAACGATTATTTATTTCTTCCCATACATCTGATGGATTTTCGTTTAATGCTAAACATATTTTTTTAAAAATTTTATTTTTCATTCTTGCTTCATTGTTTTCATATCTGTAAAGAGATTGTTTAGTTACGACATTATTTAGTCTATTTGCAAGTTCATCTAAACTTATACCTTTTTTATTTCTTTTTTCTTTAATGATAATTGAAGCTACCTTATTTAATTGATAATCTAAATTTTCTTCATTATCAAAATTCATATATTATTCTCCTTTCAAATAATATTATAACCAAATAAAGTGAAAAAATCAATATTTTTGTAACTTTTATTGTTGACAACAAAATTTCTTTATGCTATCATAAAATTGTAACTGAAATAAGTTACAAGAAAGGAGAATATAAAAATGTATCCAAAATTAATTGGAAAAAGGAATGAACTAAAAATTACACAAGAAAAAATGGCAGAATTATTAGGAATTTCTAAAAATAATTATAATTTAAAAGAAAATGGAAAACTTGATTTTAATTTAGTTGAAGTAAAAAAAATATTGAAAATATTAAATGATAAATATGAAAATATTTTTTTTGAAAATGATGTAACTGAAAAAAGTTACAGTAAAAATGATTGTTAGGAGAAATTATGAATTTATTAGAATTATTTAAAAACTTAACAGAAAAAGAAAAAGAAGAATTTATTAATTTAATTATTAAAGAAATAAATAAAAAAGAATTGAATACAGCTAATATTCAATTCAAAAAGTGTTAGAAAGAAATTATTAAATAAAATAAAAAAACAAATTACCACGACAATTAAATATCATTTATTAGGAGGTTATTTATATGAATGATTATAAAGTTATTGTAATAAATAAACCAGATGAAGATAAAGCAAAAGAAATGATAAAAGAGTTAGAAGATCATTTAAAGAAAGTATTAGGAAGTGAGGTGAATAATAATGAAACTATTTAAAATTAAATGGGAAACAATAATAGCAATATTAGTTGGAATTGTAACAATAATTGCTTGGAGTCTTTATGAATCAGGTTGTGATTTAAAAGATTGGAGAATGCTTGTTATTACATTAATTTCAACTGCATTATTTATAGTAACTATTATAGGGTATCAAAATATTAAAAATTTTAGACACGAAGTTCTAAAATTATGGAAATAAAAAGAGAGAAATAAACATAGCATTGTTTTTTCTCTGCAATATATTATATCAAATGTGGAGAAAAAAATACAACTTTTTTTAAACAATTGGAGGAAAAATGAAAGTAAAAGATAAAATAAAAAAAATAGCAAGATATGTGTATAAACAGTCTAAATTAATAAAATTATTAAACAATCTAGAAATGCTAAATGAAAAATACAAAAATGAACTAGATCTTGCAAATCAAAAAATAAAAGATCTAGAAATATATGTAAATTCTGATTTTATTAATCAGAAAATAGATGATGCAGAATTTTTATTACAAAAATATCGTAAACAAAAGCACGAATATCAAAATGAAATTAAAGATTATAGATTGAAAATTTTAAAACTTGAAAACGATTTACAAGATGTTAATAAAAATAAGATAATTTAATTTTTCTAAAACAAACATTTCAAAACCATTTACACTCCTACTTATAAAACTAATTTAACTTCTTTCTTTATTTTATTATTGTATTTTGCTCTTTTTGGAAATGTTTGGGGAGCAAATACAACTATTATTCAGGGGTTTGGTCTAAATATAAATTAATAATTATATTATGGATTATTTTGTGTTAAAAATTTTAGGAGGGAAAATGATAAAATCATTTACAATTTATAGAGAATACTTTGATTTAATATCCGTTTTAAGTGATAAAGAACAAGGAGAATTATTACTTGCACTCGTAAAATTTGGATTAAACGAAGAACCACCAGATAATTTAAACCCTAGACAAATGGCTGTCTTTGTAAATTTAAAAAGACCAATAGAAAAATATATTAAAAGATCAAAAGCTGCAAATACTAGATGGCATACAAATGATAATGCAAACGGGTATGCAAATGATAATGCAAACGGGTATGCAAATGATAATGCAAACGAGTATGCAAACGAGTATGCAAACGATAATGCAAACGAGTATGCAAACGATAATGCAAACAAGTATGCAAACGATAATGCAAATGGGTATGCAAACGAGTATGCACAACAAGTTGTTAATGTTAATGTTAATAATAATATAAATAATAATAAAAATAATAATAAAAATATTAATAATAAATTAAATAGTAATATTAATAATTTAGATAATAATTTAAATAATATTGATATTAATAATATAGTTTCTTTTATAGAAAATAATTTTAATAGAACTATTAGTTCATATGAATATGAGCAAATAGAACTATTGATAGAAAAATATCATCCAGATATTACATTATATGCTTTTAAAAAAACTTTAGAAGCTGGAAAACAAAGCTTGAATTACACAAAAGGTATTTTAAAAAATTGGAAACAAGATAATTTGGAAACGTTAAAAGAAATAATTAATTTTGAGGATAAGTTTGAAAAAAAGAATAATAAAGGTAAAAGGGTTGTACCTGTTCCTGATTGGGTTAATGAAGAAATTAAAAAATCAGGAGAAAAAATTGATGATAAAGAATTTAAAGATTTTATAAATAATTTTAGAAAAGAAGGAGAATAAAAAAGTGATATTAGGAATAAAAACAAAAAAAGATAAAGAAATTGAAGAAAATAAAAAATTAATTAATACATTAGTTGTTACAAATAAGGAGAATAGAGAATTAATTCAAAGATTACAAAATAATGCAAAAATAGACAGTAGAACAATTCATATTTTAAGAAAAGAAAGTAATGATAAAAGTAAAGAAATTGATAAATTGACAGAACAATTAACTGATACTGAAAAAAGAAGACAAACAAATGCAGCAAAATGTGGTGGCTTAACGAAAGAAAATAATAAATTAAAATTTGAAAATGAAGATTTAAAAAAACTCTTGAAGAAAAAAGAACAAGATTATTATTTTGCATTAAGGGTGTTATTTAGAGAAGTTAAAATGACACAAGATACGAGAGTGTTTTTAAAACAAAAATTGATAGATCTAAAAAAGAAAGGATATGATAAAGATGCTGTTAGTATCCCAAAATAAAACAAGAACTATAAAAGATACTGAATTAATAATGATCATTAAAGGATCGCCACAAAATCAAGAAATTGAAATAAGACCATTAGATTCAAATCTAGCTCTCGCATCTTATTATTCAAAGAACGAAGCTTCTGAAGTTATGAATAGATATTATGCTGCAAAAAAGAATATTTACAAGTTAGAGATTGCAAAAGAATTATTAACTAAAGATGAAATAAAAAAAATAATAGATGAAGATTATATATTTATTTTTCCAGAAGGTAAAATACCTAGAAGAATTATAGATAATGATTAATTGTGAGAAAAAAAATGAAAAATAAAGAAATAACAATATATGAATTAATGGGGCTTATTAAAGATGACAAAGCACCTAAAAAAATTAAACTTCAAGATACAACCTATGAATATGACAAAAATATAAACGGATACTTTGACAAAAATGGTTATAATTTATTTTATTTAGTAATGAATAGACACATTTTAAATGATACAGTTGAAATTCTACCAAAAGAAAATGATGAGTGGGAAGATATAGAAGAAATAGATATTAATTTAGGTATATTAAATATGAGTGGCACTGAAAAATATATAAGTAATCATATTAATCAACTTATTAAAAATCAACGAAAAATAATAGAAAAATTGGAGGAAAAATAAAATGAAGTTAGAAGATTTATTAGAAATAATTGATAGTGAATTAGAATTTGAATTATTTTATGGAGATAGAATTGGAATTTTTTCAAAAAATGATAAAGGACTAGAAAATTATAAAAAATTCCCAATATGGAATATAAATGTAGAAGATGATAAATTAGTTGTAAGTTTAGAATACTAGAAAGGAAAAATAAAATGAAACTAGCAATAATTATATTTGGAATTAGTGCATTAATTACATTTAAAAAGGAAAAACTTGATTTATTAGATGTGTTAGATGGTACTTATAATTTTTGGGTAATAGTAAAAACAATTTCAGTTTTATTTATGATAGGTAGTTTTATAGCTATTGTAATTATGTGGTAGGAGGAAAAATAAAATGACAGAAGAAGAATTAAATGAAAGCATTATTAAAGATAAAATACAAGGTATATGTCAAGATTGCATATATTTAGATAAAATTGTACCTATTATAAATCAGATGTTAAAAGAAGAATATATAAAAGGGTTAGAACAAGGTAAACTTGATAAAGAAATGGAAAAAAAACAACTTATTACTTTTTTGAAAGATAAGATAAAAGAATGTAAAGAAGATTATGGCAATTATATATATGATGAGTATTCATTAGAAAAAGCAACTTATGACACTTATCAGGAAGTCCTAAATTTTGTAAGAGGTGATAAAGAATGACAGGATATGAATTTGATTATAGTGATTATGGAATTTTTAACGGGAAATCAACTATAACTAGTTATAATCGCAAAAAAAAAGAGAATATATAAAACAACATAAACATATTAAAAATGCTATTATGTGTCCTAATTGCAATAACAAAACAATTTTTATTACAGATGATAATGGTAAAAAATTTTGTGAATTATGCGGCAAATTATATCCAACATTAACAATTAAAAATGAAAATGGAAATTATGAACCATTAGGAAAAATTAAATAGGTGATAAAAAATGACAATTTTTATAATATTTTTATGTATGAGTATCATGTATATAGTATTTTTAATTACTATAGATGATTTATTATTAAATCATACAATAGCAAATACATTTAGTAATATCATTAATAAAATCAAATCTAAATTGGAGGAAAAAAATAGTATGATAAAAAAGAATAAATTACATATTTGTAAAGTTTGTAAAACAAATTTTGAATTATTAAAAGAAAATAAATATATTGCTGTTGAAAATAATGGATTTCAAGGTTATAAATATTATGAATGCTTTGACTGCCCTAAATGTGGATGCCAAAATATTGTTAATATAAGAGAAAAAGAGGTAGATAAAAAATGAAATTAGAAAAAATTGTAAAAATTAAAAGAATTGAAAGTTTTCACAATGTTTTAGAAGATAATTATACTGAAATAACATTAAATGAAGCGTTATCTCATGAAGAATTTAAAAAAATATCTAATTTTGTTAATAAAAAAATAAAGATAACTTTAGAATTAGAAGAGCCAATACTTAATGATGCAGAAAGAAAATATTTAAGTGGTGTTATTAAACCTTTTAGAGAAATGGTAGTTGGAATATATAAATATAGTAGTGTTTTAAGCAATTATGAAGAAATAGCAATAGATAGCTGTGCAGAATATAACTGTAATCAAATGACACATTTGCCATTATTTAAAAAAGGTACAATGTACAAAAATATGGAATTAAATAAAGTATATTCACTAGAGGAACTTAATTTATGAAGTTTAAACCAGGAGATATAATTGAATTTAAAACTGAATCATCTAACAAAAAGAAAGTAGGAGTTATATTAAATATTCACGATGGAAAATATGTAATAAAACATATTACAAATAACAATCAATATTTGATAGATAAAAAAGATACTACTTCAAGAAAAAAGTTTATTTAATATAGGAGGTAAATAATATGAATTTTTGGATAAGAAGTCAAGATAAAAAAAGATTAATTCCCAACCCTAATTTATATATCGCAACAAGTAAAGATGGTTATTCATACATAGGTGATACTATGATAGGACATATTGGGAAATATAAATCAGAAGAAAGGGCAATAGAAGTTTTAAACAATATAGATGAAATAAAGTTTTATAAATACATGGCTAGCTTGGATATAAATATTTTTACAAAATCAACCCAAGAAACATTTTCGCGAAATGAACAGCAAGAATTGTTTAAACAAATGAATACTTATGAAATGCCCCAAGAATAAAGGAGGAGAAAATGAAATTTAAAGAAATAATTGATAATTCAACTACTGAAAATCAAATTAAATTTAAAGAAGAATGCATTAAAAGAATTCAAAAAGATATTAAAGAAACCGGTGATAATGGTTTTGGTTATAAAAAAATACAAATTGAAAATATAGAAGAGGATATTAAAAAATTGAAAAATGAAAATAAAAGAATTATTAATTAAAAAAATTGATAATCATTTTAAAGATATTGCTCAAATATTAAATACAAGTGAATGGGGATTAGAAGAAATATTAAATAATACTGGAATGGTATGTTTAGATGATTTACAAAAGTTATTTGATTATTTAGGAATAGATCTTATTGATAATCCAAACAAAATAATTAAATATGAATTGTCAACAGATGTAAATACAAAAATATTTAAATATTATGCAGGATATTGGTTAGAAAAAAAGAAATACGAGATAAGAGAAAGCACTTATGCTAATTATGTCAATTTATTTATGTATAATATAATACCTTGTTTAGGTGATATACCCTGTGAACGATTTAATAATAAATTACTTCAAACATTTGCATATTGGTGTAAAGAAAAAGGTGGCAAAGAAGGGAAAGGTATTTCAGAACATTATATAAGAGATTCTTTATTGTTAGTTAAAGCCGTTATACGAGATGGGCAAGAAGAACATATATTTCCTGATTTTTCATTTAAACAAATCAAAATACCGCAAACATTACAAATTGAAACACAAAAGAAAGTTTATACTGAAAAAGAATATAAAAAAATAATTGATTATATTTTAAAAAATATATCTTCAAAAAGTGTCGGAATATTATTGGGAATTTATACGGGTATGAGAATTGGTGAAATATGTGCATTACAATTTAAAGATATTGATTTTGAGGAAAAGATTATAAATGTTAATAAAACAATTCAAAGAGTATATAATCCACTAGATGAATTAGAACCTACAAAGATAATTATTACTCCAGGAAAAACTAAAAATTCAATTAGACAAATACCAATTCTAAATGAAATTATAGAAATATTAAAAACAATAAAAAAAGATGAAAGTGATTATGTATTAAGTAGTTCACATAAACCAATTGAGCCAAGAACATATAGAAAATTTTATAATAGTTTTATGAAAAAAGCAGGAGTAGAACCTATAAAATTTCATGCTTTAAGACATACGTTTGCTAGCATTAATATTGAAAATGGAACTGATGTAAAAACAATTAGTGACATTTTAGGGCATTCTGATATTTCTATCACCTTAAAAACTTATACTCATACATCTCAACAAGCAAAATTAAAAGCAATAGAAAAATTTAATTCTATGTTTAAAAGTCAAGATGAAAAAGTTTCTTTTACTAATAAATATAAAGGGAATGTGTGTTGTATAAATAAAAAGACAAATAAACTTGATTTCATTGGTAATATTCAAGAAGTTTCAGAATATTTAGCAGAATCTAGTAAATATGTATGTGATGTGATAAATAGTATTGAAAATGATGAAATATATAATATAATTCCACAAATTGAAGGAATAACACATAAAAATGGTGTTTATGTTGGTGGATAAGAAAATTGCAAAAAGTATTTTAAATAACAAATGTTGATAAAACCTTTATAAAATCAAACAAAAATTAATCTTACATATGTGCAATATAATATAAAGGTTATCTTGCATAGAAAAAATATAGTGAGGTATTAAAATGAAAGAAGAAAGAATAAAACAAATAGATGAATTTTTAATACAATTAAGATTAAACGAAAAAACTAGAAAGACAATAACGACTTATAAAAATCAACTGAATAAATTTATTGATTGGTTATCAGATAAACCTATTGATAAATTTGTATTGTTAGATTATAAAGATTATTTAGAAGAACAATTAAATAAAGGTCAATTTAAAATAACATCCATTAATTTAAATATAGTTGTGGTTAATAAATTTATTAGGTTTTTAGGAATAGAAAATTGTAAAATTAAAAAATTTAAATCCCAACTGCAGACTTCAATTAATGATCTTATTTATGAGCAAGAACATAAAAGAATGTTAAGATGGGCTAAGCAGTTAAATAGATATGATATGTATTTAATACTTAAAATATTTGCACTGTGTGGAATAAGAGTTATTGAATTAAAAGATTTTACAGTTGAAAATGTTAAATTAGGAAATTTTAAAACTTATAATAAAGGAAAACAAAGAGATATTATTGTTAGAAACGATTTAAAAAGAGAAATACTTCACTATTGTAAAGATAATAATATTGAATCTGGAATTATCTTTCATCAGAAGATAAATAAAAATAAAGTAATAGATCCATCTACTATTTGGAGAAATTTAAAAAAGATAGCTGGTGCAGCAAGAATTAATAAAGATAAAATACACCCGCATGCTTGGAGACATCTGTATGCTATTGAATTAAGCAAAATAGGTGTTGCTACAACAGAAATATCAGATTTTTTAGGACATGGTAATGTTGAAACTACAAGAATATACCTAAGAACATCTATCAAAGATAAAAAACAAATTTTAGATAAAATGTATAAATAGGAGGAAAAAATGAATTTTTATAATTTTTTAATAGCAATTATTTCAATTATATGTTTAACACTTATTGTTATATGTTATATTGCATCAAAACAAGATAAAAAATAAAAGTAAAAAGGAGGAAAAATGAATATAACTGAATTATTTAATAAGATATCATATTTAAATTTGACAGATGCTTATAATAAATTAAAACAAATTAATAATAATATTATTTATAAAGAGAATTTATTATCAACTAAATTAGGTGTTAAACCAAATCAATTAAAAGAAATTTTAGTTTCAACATCAATTATAGATGATTCAATGATAAATATTATTATAGCAAATGATAAAATAAAAGAAGATTTGTTACAGTTATATCAATTAAAAAATATTTTAGAAACATATATTTATAATCAAATTGAAGTTCAAAAATTTACTGATAGAGAAATATGTGTTGCTATATTAAAAGAACTTTATCATCTTACTGATAAACAAATTTCAAAAAAATTATTTGTATCTGAAAGAAGTGTTCAAAGATTATACAATCAATACAAAGGTAGAACTGATAAAGATAATTCTTGGTTAAAAGAATAAAATCCCGCCAAATCCCGCCAACCTAATTTTGCACTGAAAATAAAAGGAAAAATGTATTTATTTTATAAAAAAATAAAAATAAAAAAATTAATAAATTTAAGAATTTCCCTAAATTTAGGGAAATTTAAAAAAATAATTTTGGCGGGATTTGGCGAGATAAAATGTGTTAATATGTTATCGTGGTAATTTAAAATAGTTATCATATATTATTTTTCCTCAATTCACACTATCTAATTGATAGTGTAGAAAATAACAAAGATAATTGAATTATTATTTTCTATACTATTAATTAGAAATAAAAAAGGTTTAATATATTATGAAAAAAAGAAGAAAAAGAAGAACTTGTCATGACTGGGTAAAAGAGATTGCATTAGGTCATACAAATCAATTTTATAATTCAACTGATTATGATATTTGGAGAGAACAAGTTTTAGAAAGAGATCATTATGAATGTCAATTTTTTGCAGGAAAATGGGATGATGGAATTCATAAGCCAAATAAAATAAAATTAGTTAAAGCTAATACAGCACATCATATTGAACCAATAAAATTAAGACCTGATTTATGTTTAGATGTTAATAATGGTGTTGCATTATCATTTGAAGCACATGAAATTATTTCAGATAGAAAAAAGTTCAAAAATAAACAAAAAAAATTATTAACCAGGGAGATGTGGTAAATGATTAAAGTTATCTGTGGAATGATTGGAAGTGGTAAAACTACATATGCTATTGAGAATAAAAAAAGTGATGATGTATTATTAGATTTTGATATTTTGAAAGAAACATTTAAAATTAATAATCCAAAATTGATTAAAGAATTACAAGATGATTTATTAATATATTTTTCTAAAAAAGGTTATAGTATTTGGTATGTTACAACATTTATTGGTAGTAAAGAATATGAATTATTAGAAAAAATAGGAAACATAGAATTTATATGGATAAACACCACAGAAAATCAATGTATAAAAAATATTATCAAAAGAAATAGATCTAATGAACTTAAAGAACTTGATAATTTAATAGCTAAAAACAAAAAAATATATAACAATTATTACATTAATAGCAATAATATAAAATACAATATAATTGAAACTTTTAATAGTGATGAGAGGTGGTAATATGAATATAAATAATTTGCAATTATCGTATACTAATTTTGGAATTAAAAATTTATTAACAAAATATTCTGAAAAAGAAATGGCAGGTATTTTAAAATTTACAGAAGATATATTTGCAGTATTTTATATTGATAAAAAGGAAAAATATGTTAAGAGTATTCAAATAATTGCATCAGCAATTTCAACTAAAGAAATAAATTTAGCAAATCAAATTAGTCATACAACTGATATATTAAAAATAATAAAAAATACTATAATGATTTTAAGTGATTTTGATGATAAAACAATTAATAATTTGTTATCTGAATTAGGATTATTTAATGAAAAATTTATTGCTGGAAAAGAAATAAATTATAATAATTATTTATTAAAAATTAGCACTAATAATGGATTATTATTGTTTACTTTATCAATAAATTAAAAGTAATACCCCCCACTAAATTCTAAAGTGGTTTTTTTTATTAAAGAGAGCGGGCGTGTGTTCATTACTTTTCAAAAATCTCGCGTGCACGCGTGAAAAAGGGTTAAAAAGAAAGAAAAGGTGAAAAAAAAATGATAAAGGGTGGTAAATATGGATAAAAAAAAAATATCAATTTCAGAAATTAGAAAGGATTTATATGATCAACTTGAATCTCAAATGAAATATGGACAGCACTATTATGATATGGTTGAAGATTATATTGCTTTTTACAGATTAAAAAATAAATTAAAAACAGATATAAATAAAAGGGGCTTAAGATATAAAGTAATTAATGGAAATGGTATTGAATCTGAAAAACCAAATGAAAGCATAATAAATTTAACTAAAGTAAATTCTCAAATGCTTAAAATTTTAAGTGATCTTGATTTAAAGTCACCAACAATTAATCCAACAGGTGAACCAGATGTTGATTTATGCTAAGGAAATTGATGATTATTTAGAATATTATAATAATAATCCTGAATTATTTAATGTTGAAAGAAAATTGTTGATTGAAAATATTATAAAACCTACATTAAAAAGAACAGATATATATTTTGATTCAATAACTTATTATAGATTCTTAAATTATTCTGAAAGATGGTATTATCCCTTATTTCCATATCAAAAATTTATTTCAGCATTTATATTTATGTATAAAGATGATGTTCCTATTTTTAGGACATTTTTTATTGAAATGGGAAGAGGAAATGGAAAAGATGGATTCATAGCACCATTAGTTGATTTTTTAAGTTCACAATACTATGGCATAAATAATTATAATATAGATATTGTAGCAAATAGTGAAGAACAGGCAGAAGATACTTATAAAATTATTTATGAGATGAAAGAATCAAATAAAGGTACTATGTTTAAACATTTTTATTGGAATAAAGAAGAATGCTATAACAGAAGAACTAGATCCAGAATTAAGTACTACACGGCAAATGCAAGTACAAAGGATGGAAAAAAATCGGGATTAATAGTATTTAATGAATACCATGCATATCAAAATTATAAAAACATAAATGTATTTCAGAGTGGACTTGGAAAAACAAAACATTCTCGTATGTTTATTATTACAACAAATGGTTATGTTAGAGAAGGACCACTTGATGAAACAGAAGAAATTTGTAAAGATATTTTAGATGGAAAAGAAAATGTATTAAAATATTTTCCTTTCATTTGTAGGATGGATTCAATAGATGAAATAGATAATCCTGATTTATGGGAAAAAGCAAATCCTAGCATTAAATATTTACCTGATTTACTAGAAGCAATAACAATGGATTACTATGAACAGAAAAAATTTCCATCAAAAAAAGCAGAATTTTTGGTAAAAAGAATGAATATTCCATCAAGAGATGAAGCAGAAGTTGTAACAAGTTGGAAAAATATTTTAAGAGCTTCATATTCTGACATTAAAGAAAAAATTCCTAGAAAATTACCAGAAAAAATTAATGGAAAACTAGCAATAATTGGAATAGATTATGCATCTTTAAATGATTTTGCATCAGCAGGTTTTGTAATAAAAAATGGGAATGAAATTATATGGAGACAGAAAACTTGGATATGTAAAAATGGAAAAGATTTTAAATATATTAAATTTCCTTTTGATAAAATAGGTACACCAGGATTTGAAGATTTTGAGATAGTAGATGCAAATAGTATTTCAGAAGATTTAATTGTTAATTGGGTTAAATCAGTTATGGAAATTTTTAATGTTAAAAAAATTATTTTGGATAATTACAGATTTCAATTGTTAAAAAAAGCATTTATGGAAGCCAATATATCAATTGAAAGTAAACAAAATCCAAATGGATTAATTAGAATGATAAGATATCCTGCATCAATTGCATCAATCTATGCACCAAAAATAGAAATGTATTTTTCAGATGGTTTATTGAATATTGGAGACAGTGCATTGATGAGATGGTCTATTAATAATACATGTGTGAAGACCAAGAAAGATGGAAATAAAGTTTATGAAAAAATTGAACCAAAGCTTAGAAAAAACGATCCATTTATGGCATTTGTTTGTGCTGTAAGTGGAGAAGATTTACTTGATGAAGAAGAAATATATGTATATATTTAAAGGAGGAAAAAATGGCATTTAAATTTTTAACTCAAAATAAAAAAGGTGAATTAATTGATTATTTAGATTATATTTTTGAACAAAAAGAAAAACAATTAAAAATTAAATCAATGGCTATAACTCATGCAATTGATTTAATTTCAAGGACTATTTCAAAATGTGAAATAAAAACTTATAAAAATGGAAAATCTGAAAAAGGTGAATTATATTATATATTAAATATTAAACCAAATAAAAATGAAGATGCAACTTCATTTTTTTATAATGTAATTTCAAATTTATTAGAAAAAGAAGAAGGATCATTAATAATTAATTTAGGTTCACAATTATTTTTAGCAAGTGATTTTGATGTTTCAAATGATATAATTAATGAAAAAATATACTCTAATATTACTTTAAGTGATCCAGATGATACAAGTTATGAATATTCATTAATAAAATCATTTAAAAGTAGTAAAGTATTACATTTAAGATTAGGAAATAAAAAAATAAAACAATGTTTAGATGATTTTTATAAAGAATATGGTGAGTTATTAGAAATATCTAATAACTTTTATAAGCAAAAAAATTCAATAAAATGGAGATTAACTATTCCTAGTAATCAACCTGCTTTAAAAGATCCTAAAACAGGAAATTCTATAAGTTATGAAGATTATAAAAGCAAAATTACTTCTGGATTATTTAATGATGAAAATACAATTATAATGTTATCAGAATTTTTTAAATTAGATCAATTAGGTAATCAAGATTCTACCACTTCTAATGATTATAGAGAACTTTTGAAAAAATGGTCTGATGAAGTTGCAAATGCATTTAATATCCCACTTGATATTTTTTATGGAAATAAAACAGATAAATCCACATCAACAAATGATTTTATTACATTTGCAATTAATCCAATTATTTCAATTTTAGAAGATGGAATGAATTCTAAATTGATTGAAAAAGATAAATATTTAAATGGTACAAAAATCGTAATAAATAAATTAAATATAAAACATTTTGATATTTTTGATTGTGCAAGTGGATTAGATAAATTATTTAGTGATGGATTTTCACATAATGATTTAAGAGAATTTTTAGATATCCCTACTCTACTTGATGATTGGGCAAATAAACATTATGTAACAAAGAATTATAGTGATGTAGAGATGGAAGGAGGTGAACAATGAATCCAGAAAGAATAATGCAATTTAAAAAAATTGATGAAAATAATTCTGAATTATTGATTTATGGTGAAATTAGAAAAAAGAATCTTTTTGAAGTGTTTTTGGGAGAAGATACTGATGAAGGAAGAATTTCAGCATTAGAATTGTCTGAAATATTAGATCAAATAGATACACCTAATTTAACGGTTAGAATTAATTCATATGGTGGTGTGGTTAGTGAAGGATTAGCAATTTATAATTTATTAAAAAGTTATAAAGGTAATCTAAAAACAATAGTTGATGGTTTTGCATGCTCTGCTGCAAGTGTAATTTTTATGGCAGGCAATGAAAGAATAGTTCCAGAATCATCATTACTTATGATTCATAATGCTTGGTCTAATGCAGAAGGTGATTTTAATGCATTAAGAAAAGCAGCTGATGATCTAGAAAAAATTACGCAACCAAGTGTAAATATATATTGTTCTGTTACAGGGCTACCTGAAAATAAAATAAAAGAAATGATGGATAATGAAACTTGGATAACTTCTAAAGAAGCATTAGAAATGAAGTTTGCTACATCAGTTGAAAATGATACCAAAATAAATCAATCATTTGAAATACAATCAATAAGAAAATTAATTATTAAAAATAAAGAACTTGAAAAAATTATACAAGAAAGTAGTATATCACAAAATAATAGTTTAAAAAATGATGCTTGGGCATCTTTTTTTAATAAAAAAAATTAATGAAAGGAAGGACCAATATGAAATTGGAAGAAGAAAAAACAAATTATAATGATGTAATTGAAAAATTACAAAAAGCAGAAGATAAGTCTTCTGCAATTGTTGAAACTATTAATGAAATAGTTGAACTAAAATATTCAAAAATAATTGATGAATTAAGAGAGGAAGCAGAAAGAGCAGAAATTGATTCTGAGTTTGCTAAAAAATTAAAATTAAGAACTTTATCAAAAGAAGAAAAAAGTTTTTATGAAAAATTTAAAGATATTAAACAAGCAATTACAACTAATCAAATTGACGCAATACCAACCACAATAATTGATGTTACAATGGAAGATATTAAAGAATCAAATTCAATAATAAATGACATTGTAGAATTTGCTCCAGCAAATGTTGCTAGATGGATTACAGCATCTAAAAATGGAACATTTATTTGGGGTGAATTAACTTCTAAATTTATTAATGAAAATGATTTAAAACTTACATTAAAAGGATTAAATGTAGAATTAGGAAAATTATCAACATTTCTTATAATTCCAAAATCAATTAGGGATTTAGAATTACCTTATGTTGATAAATATTTTAGAGCTGTATTAAAAGAAGTTATGGAAGATGGAATTGTAAATGGAGTTTTAGTTGGTAATGGTAAAAATGCTCCAATTGGAATTTATAAAAAAATAGATAAATCAGAAGATGGAGAAAATAAAGATAAAGATGTTGCTACTGAGTTAACAAACTTTAGTCCAAAAGGTTTAGCAGCTGCAAAAAAATATTTAACTAACGATGGAAAAAGATCTATTGATAGATTAATATTAGTTTGTAATCCAAGTGATGAAGCTGATTATGTAGCTCCAGCATTATACGATGCAGAAGGAAGATTAATTAGTTCATTTAAAAATTTGACAGTTTATACACATTCAGAAAATCCAAAAGGAAAAGCAGCTTTACTTTTACCTAAAAAATATACTATGGGATTTAGTGGATTAAATATTAAAGAATATGATCAAACTTTAGCAATGGATGATGCAGATGTTATTATTGCAAAAGTTTACGGTAATGGAAGAGCTGTTGATGATAATACTGCTTATGTTTTTGATGTAACAAAATTAGAAGAATATGTTCCATCTGTTAAAGTTGTTAATATTAGTGAAGCAAGTGCACCAGTTATATAAAATGGGAGGAATAAAAAATGCTTAAAGTAATTAAATTATTTAGAGATAAAGATTCTAAAAAAATATACAAACCTGGTGATTTATATGAAGAAGAAATTTCTAATGAAAGATTAGAATTTCTTCTTTCAAAGGACAATTCATTAGGTCAACCAGTTTTAATTGATATTAATGATTCAGATTTAGATTCAGAAAATATTGAAGATGAAGAAACAAAAGATCCAGAAGATTTAGATTCAGAAAGTACAGAAGATGAAGAATTAAAAGATCCAGAAAATTCAGATTCAGAAAATACTGAAGATGAAGAAACAAAAGATCCAGAAGATTTAGATTCAGGAAATACTGAAGATGAAGAATTAAAAGATCTAGAAAATTCAGATTCAGGAAATACTGAAGATGAAGAATCAAATGAACTAGAAGATTCAGAAAATAATGAAATTGAAGATTCAAATAATTTAAAAAGAACTAATAAAAAAGGTAAAAAATAAATGAACGATGAAAATATTAAAAAATTATGTGAAATATTTTTTAATAATTTTAAATTTGATTCTTATTCAAAAGAAGATTTAGATAAATATGTAAGAAATGGAATTTATGACATTAATAATTCAGTTGGTGTCGAAATTAATTATTTGGATGATTTAAAAGCACAAGCATTACTTGAAAATTATGTTTTGTATGCAATATACAAAAGACTTTATGAATTTAAGCAACTATATATAGGTGATTATGTTGAATTACAAATCAAATATAACAGAGATTCCTAATTATTTGGATGGTAAAGCTTATGTTTATGAAATAATACAAAATGATAACGATTTAAAACCAATTGATAAATTAAAAAATACTAATAATTATTTATATTATAATGAAATATCTGTATCAGATAAATTAAAATTTGAAGCTGAAGAAAGGCAAATATATGATTTGTGTAAAATTAGAGTTAGACAAAATAAAAATTTAAATTCTTTAAATGTTTTAAAAATAAATGATAAATATTATAGTGTTTATAATATTTATCATTTCACTAACTCGGAAGGTTATAAAGAAAGTGATATTACACTTACTGAATATAAAAACGAATTGATATTTGAAGAAAAAGAATGACAAAAGATGATTATGTTAATTTATTAAAAAAATTAAATATTACAGTAAATGAAGGTATACAAAATGATAAAAACCAAAATAATTATCCGAGAATCGTATTTTGGGATATTGCTTGGACACCACAAACAGCAAGCAATGAAGTATATAATACTCAAGTTACTTATCAAACTTCATTTTTTTCTCGTAATTCAAGAGATAAAAAATTATTAGAATTAAAAAAAATATTAAATGAAAATAAAATATTTCCAACTATTTATCACGAATATATTCAAGAATCAAATTACTTTCATTCATATTTTTCAATTGATTTATTAGAGAATCTTTAATGAAGAGATATGAATATGAATCTTTCAATGATTTATGTAATGAATTAGAAGAAATTATTACAAATGTTGAAAAACCTAACGAAATTTTAATGGTGGGTGCAAAAGAATTTGTTAATGATTTATTAAAATTACCTAAACCAATTTCAAAAATTAAAAAAAGTGGATATACACATTTGATTGATACATTTTATTGTGATTATGGAAAGCACAATGATGTAGAGGTTGGTTGGGGTAAATACTATGGAAGAATGGTTGAAAATGGAACAAAAGGAAAAAAATCCAATCCACACTTAAAACCTACTTTCGAAAGAAATAAAGAAAAATATTATCAAAAAATGATAGAAAAAATATATTAAGAAAGGAAGAAAAAAATGACAATAACACAAAAAAAACCAGCAATTAAATTGACAGTAGGGGGGTTATATTATGCTATAAATAAACCAACTGAAGGTAATGAATTTGACCCAGAAAAATATGAGGCAACAGTTAATTCTCCCGTTATAAAAAATGTAAATATTACTCCTAATGAAGAATCTGTTTCTATAAAAGCAAGTGGAACTGATTATGATACCATTAGTCAATCATCAGGTCCTGAATTAGAATTTGAAGTTGTTGCAATAGATCCAACTGATTTAGCAATTATGAAATCTGATAATAAAGATAATTCAGGTTTAATGAGTACAGGAAGGCCAACAACAAGACCATTTGTTGCAATTGGTTTTCCAATTGTTAAAAAAGGTGATTTTAAAAGATATGAATGGTATCCAAAATGCAAATTAGTTGAGAATTCTGATGAAACTGCAACACAAGAAGATAGTTTCAGTGAGCAAAATGAAACAATAAAATTTAAAGCATATGCTTTTAATGCAGAAGGTGATTATAGAAATTATGTTGATAGTGAAATGTCAAATTTCCCCGAAACATTAACTGAAGAAGATTTCTTTGAAAAGCCTATAATCACAGGTGAAGATTTAACAACTGCAGCTGCAAAAGAAATGTAATTAGGGCATTCTATATGCCCTTTTTTTGCATATAGAAAGGAATAAAAATGATAATAATTTTAAAAAATGGTAAAAAAATAGATCTTAAATATAATTTTTTATTTTTAGAATATTTAGAAGAATATCCTGGAGGTTTCAAGGAATTAAAAAAAGATATGGATACGAAACATAACTTAATGAAATTACATAATCATTTATTATATTCAATTTTGAGATGTAATATGGATGAAGTATTAACATATCGTGAAGCAATATCTTTAATTCAAACAAAGGATATGGAAAGAATTATAAATTTTGTATCAGAAGAAATTAAAAAAATGGATGAATTTAAAAAAAAAGATGTGAGATCTATTCAGAAGAAGAAAAAGAAGAAATAAATTGGGCAAAGATTGAGTTTGCAGCTTTAAAAATAGGACTTAGTAGAAATGAATTTAAAAAACTAAATCCTATTTTATTTTACCAATTAATTGAAGAATATTTAGAATTTGAAAGGAGCAAATATGTCAAGTGATTTAAAAAGAGTAGGATTAGTTTTTAATGCTGATGGAAGTGTAGATTTTATAAATTCCTTAAAAGTTATTAATTCTAATTTAAGAGAAAATTATCAAGATTTTAAATTGGTTCAAGAACAATGGGATAAATCTACAACTATTACTCAAAAATTAAGTGATAAGTTAAATTATTTGAATAATGCATACGATATTCAAAAAGAAAAAGTTGCAACTTTAAGAGCAGAATTAGAAGAAGCAGAAAAATCAGAAAAAAGAAATGAAACAGAGATTGCAAAAAAATCTGCACAATTAAAAGAAGCAGAAGTTTCATTACAAAGATATCAAAATCAAATAAATAAAACTAGTAAAGAATTAGAAAATGGTACAGCAAAACTAAAAGATTATTCAAACGGCTTGAAAGAGTCAGGAGATAAGCTAACATCAGTTGGAAAAAAGATGTCGGTATTTTCTGCTGCATATATTGGTGCATTAACATTGGTTTCTAAATCTTCAATAGAATTTGAATCTGCTTTTGCGGGAGTTGAAAAAACTGTTAATGGAACTGCTGAACAATTAGAAGAATTAAAACAAGGCATAAAAGATTTATCAAAAGAAATACCAGCAACAACAACTGAAATTAGTGGTGTTGCTGAATCTGCAGGACAATTAGGTATTCAAACTGAAAATATATTGAGTTTTACAAAAACTATGATAAATTTAGGAGAAGCCACTAACCTTTCAGCAGATGAAGCAGCAACAACATTAGCAAGATTTGCTAATGTAACAAAAATGAGTCAAAGTGATTTTGATAAATTAGGATCCGTTATTGTTGCTTTAGGAAATAATTTTGCTACAACAGAATCTGAAATAGCACAAATGGGAATGAATCTTGCTTCAGCAGGAACTCAAGTTGGTATGAGTCAATCTGAAATAATGTCATTAGCAACAGCTCTTTCAAGTGTTGGCTTAGAAGCACAAGCAGGTGGTACTGCATTTAGTAAAGTTATGGTTAATATGCAATTAGCTGTTGAAAAAGGTGGAGATGAATTAAAAGACTTTGCAAAAGTTGCAGGAATGTCAACATCTGAATTTTCAAAATTATTTAAGGAAGATGCAGCATCAGCAATATTAGAATTTATTAGTGGATTATCTAAAACGGGTACAACAGGTAAAAGTGCTATTAAAATTTTAGATGATATGGGAATAACTGAAACTAGATTAAGAGATTCATTGTTAAGATCAGCAAATGCAAGTAATATATTTAAAGATGCTTTAAAATTAGGAAATACTGCATGGACAGAAAATAATGCTTTAACTGAAGAAGCAAACAAAAGGTATCAGACAACTGAATCTAGAATTAAAATTATAAAAAATACTTTAAATGATTTAGCAATAACTATTGGAAATTTGATTTTACCTTATATTCAAAAATTCTTAGATAAAATTAAAGTGGTTTTAAATTGGATTAACAATTTAAATCCTAGTATTCAAAAAATAATATTAGTTATTGGAGGTGTTGTCGCAGCATTAGGACCTGCTCTATTGATTATTGGTAAATTGGCAACATCAATAAGTAGTATTATAAATTTAGCATTGACAATTGGACCTACTATTGCAGGTATTATTACAACTGTAGGACCAATTATTGCAATAATTGCTGGAATAGTTGCTGCAATCGTATTAGTATCAAATGCTATTAAAGAATTATGGAATACAAATGAAGGATTTAGAACTGCTGTTTCTACATTGTTTCAAGAAATTAAAGACTCCTTAAATAACATTTGGGTAAATATAATATCACCTATTATTGAAATGTTAAAAGCAGCATTTAATGCTTTATGGACAGAAACTATTGAACCACTTTGGAATAGTTTTAAAGAAATGATAAGTAATATTGTTTTATCCATTTCAGAAAATTGGTCTAAAATTAAACCAATTTTTGATACAATTATTGAAATATTAGGACCAGTTATATTAGGTGCAATTGATGTAATAATAGCTAAAATTTCAGCAGCTTTATCTATTTTAGGTGAATTATTAAGAGTTGCATTTAAATTTATAAGTGATATAGTTTCTTCTATTATAAAAATTATAGGAGGAATTGCAGATTTTATATCTGGTGTTTTTACTGGTAATTGGAAAAAAGCATTAGAAGGTGTTAAAAATGTATTTACTGGTATTTTTTCTGGAATAGCAAGCTTTGTAAAAGTTTATGTAAATGCAGCGATTGCTATAATAAATGGTCTTATTTCTGGAATTAATGTTGCAATCAAAGCATTAAACAAAATAAAACTTCCAGATTGGGATGTATTAGGACCATTAGCAGGAAAAGGAATTAATTTAAAAACTGTTGGTAAAATTGAATATATGGCTTCAGGTGGTAATTTATTAAATGGAGCTGCTGTTGTTGCAGAAGCTGGACCAGAATTATTATTACAAAAAGGATCTTCAACAAAAGTTGTTCCATTAACTAATTCAAGTACAAACACACCAATTTCAAATTTTATCGATTATAACAAACTATATCTATCATTTTTAAAAGCATTAAACTCTTGTAAATTTATTCTAGATAAAGAAGGATTTGTAAGAATTATTGATGATAGATTGATGGAGGTAGTATAATGTTTAAATTTAAAAATATTTCAAGTGAACAAATGAATGTTGTTTGTGAAGAAGAAAATCAATTTATTTCTCGTGCAGCTCATAGATATGAAGAAATTACAATTGATGGTAGTAATATTTCAATTTTTAACGATTTAGGATATGCTACAAAAGATAAAACAATGAAACTTTATATAAAAGATGTTAGCAAAATAAATGATATTTTATCTTGGCTAAATGGTACTGGTGAATTTGAATATGATGGTAAATATACGATTGCTAGATTTTTAGATTCTGCAGATCCTATAAGAGCCGTTACAATTAGAACATTAGATATTTCATTCAAAATGTTACCTTTTTGGTTTAAAGCAAATGATGACTTTGTAGAAGTTTCTGATACTATTGATAATGAAGGAAATAATGTATCGTATCCAATAATAAAAATTGTTAAAGGTACTGAAAAACAAGTTAAATTACTAATAAATGATATTGAATTAATTTATGATTTTCCTGATGAAGAAGATTATGTTGAAATTGACAGTTTTAATTGCACAGTTCAATATAAAAATTTAAATAGAAATAGAAATATTAAATTGGGTTTTGATTTTCCAACATTAAATCCAGGACAAAATAATATAGAAATAAAAGCTGGTGATTCTATTATTTATATAAAAAGAAAGGATTGTTGGTTATGATAAAAATCTTTAATTCAGATGATAGAGATTTTTCAACATTAGGTAACATTTGTATTAATCCAATTAGTTGTATTGAAACAAAATTAAAATCTTTAAATGGTTGGTTTCTTAAAATAGAAGTACCTATAAAATTTAAAAGCTATATTTTAAAGGATAAACTTGTTGTTATAAAAACAAAGTCAAAATTAAATCCTCAAGCATTTACAATTGATGACATAGAATATACTTCAAAAACAATAGTCTTTACAGCAAATCATGTTATGTTTACTGCAAAAGATTATTTTTTATTAGATGTAAGACCAACTAAATTAGATGGAATAAATGCATTAACTTACATAAATGATAGGACAGATAAAGAATCACCATTTAGGGTGTATTCTGATGTTACAACAATATCAACTAATTATTTTATAAGAAAAAATTTACTTGAAGCTTGGGAAACAATTGAAGAAAAAATAGGTGGTTATTTTGATGCAGATAATTGGAATATATCTTTATTAACAAAAATTGGCAATGATAATGGTGAGGTAATTTCTTATAAAAAAAATTTAGAGAGTTTGAAAGTCTTTGAAGATTGGTCAAATGTATGTACTAAAATATATCCTGTTGGGAAAGATGGTTTATTATTACCTGAAAAGTTTTTAGAAAGCGATATTCAGTATGATAGACCATATACTATAACTGAATCATTTGAAACTGAGCTTGATGAAGATGAACAAACTGAAGAAAACTTGATAACAGAATTAAGAAATAAAGCATTAGCTTTTTTAGAAAATAATAAATATCCAAATGTAAGTTATGAAATAGTTTCAAATATAAATCAACGATTAGAAATAGGAGATTTAATACATGTTAAGCATCCTTTAATTGAACTGTTAACAGAAGTTCAAGAATATGAATATAATCATAATACTAATAGAATAATTAAACTAGTTTTTGGAAATTATGTTAGAAGTGTAAAAAGCAAATTTAATTCAATAAAAGAAAAAATTGTTTTAGCAAATGACAAAATATCAAAACAAAGTGAAATAATAGATGCTCAAACTAAAATAATAAATTCAATGGTAAGTTATGGTAAGATTGTACAAACCAAAAATGAATTGTTAATTTTAGATGAATTACCAATTGAGAATGCAAAAAATGTTTGGCGTTGGAATTTAGGAGGATTAGGATTTAGTTCAAACGGATATGAAGGACCATTTAAATATGCATTAACACAAGATGGAAGTTTTAATGCAGATTTTATTTCTGCAGGAAAAATAAATACAAATCTTATTGAAGGATATGATGAACTTGTTGCTAGAGTTCAAAATATTTTAGAATTTATTATTAGTGGTGAAACTGATAAAGGTTCATTAGCATTAAATAAAATTAGTGAAAGTGAACCTTTATATATAAGAATTAAACCTATTAATGAAAATATTTCTTATTTGTATCCGCATGACAATTTATTTCCAAGTGATGACTTATTTTTAAAAAACAGAAAAATAAGGTTTGAGAATACGACAACAAAAGAAATATTTGATTATGAATTACCAGATGATTTACTTATTTATAACAAAGAAATATATGATGAATTTATATTAGATTATGAAAACAAACAATGTCAAGTTATTAAAAAAGTTGGCTATAATGCTGATGGAACAACTCATGCTTTATCAGAACCTAAAATAAATAATTATAATTATCCATCAATTAATTTAAGTGCTGGTGATTATAATGTTTATTTATTAGGGTATGATGAAGCATATTTATTTGTTAAATTAATGGCTTCAAATGCTTATACAAATAATTTTGCAACAAAAGTTGAATTAAGAAGTTCAATAACACTAACTAATGAATCTATTAAGAGTGAAGTTAGCAGAATTGAAAAGAATTTTAATAATGAAGTATCAAATTTAAATTCAACTATTACTCAAACAGCAGAAAGCATAAATTCAGAAGTTTTAAAAAAAGTAGGAAATAATGAAATCATTTCTAAAATTAATCAAAGTGCAGAAAAGATTTTAATTAATGCTGACAAAATTAGTTTAGAGGGCAAAGAAATCAACTTAACAAGTGATAATACAACGATTGAGAGTGATAATTTTAAAGTAACTAAAGATGGTTTAATAACTGCACTTGGGGGAACAATTGGAGGTTGGCATATAACAGATCATTCTCTATGGTGTGAAATCGTTCCTCCTAATGACTATACACAATCTGATTTAGAAAGAATACAGCAAATTTGTGAAAATAAAATTACTCCTACAAGCAATGATTATGAAAAATACGACTTTAATAAAGATGGAAAAATAGGAATAGATGATATGTTAGTTTGTCGAAAGTTAATTTATTACAATTTAAAAAAATCATCCCCTGGTAAATTAATTTTAGATACATCAAATTGTTTTATGCCAATAAGAATTGTTAATTCTGATAATAATTTATTATCAGCTTTTGGTGTAAATGGTATTTATACAAAAGAATTAGAATAAAAAAAGAAAGGAAAATTATGAAAAAAGCAAAAAATATTTTAACAAATTTTATAAATAATGGTTGCTCATATATATATATATACGAGCTTGGAAAGGGGGCAAGGCATAAAAATTATTTTTGCTCTCTAAAGAATGAAGGTGATCTTGTATGGCGATAACAAAATTTAAAGGACTTCCAGATACAAGTACACCTTTAAACCCAACAAATTTAAATAATAATTTTGAACTTTTAGGAACTAATAATGCAGGGTTCCATAACTCAATTTACAGAGGTAAAGATATCACAAAATCATTTTATGATGGAACTGTATCAAAAAATATCGCTAATGGAACATTTGATGATATATTTATTGGAGATTACATAATTGGAAAATCAAGTGGAAGAAAATATCTTGTATCTGATATAAACTATAGACTTCATAAAGGTGATCAAGAATGTACTACACAACACATTCTAATGATTCCTGATTTAATTATGGGAATGGCAAAAATGAATAATAGTGATATTGCAACAGGTGCTTATATAGGCAGTGAAATGTATACAACTAATTTAAATCCATTTAAAACGATTATTCAAAATGATTTTGGAATAGATCATATTTTAAGTCATAAAAATCAATTTGCAAATGCTATTAATGACAATTGTGAATCTAATATTGGTTGGTATAATTCAACAATAGAATTAATGAATGAATTAATGGTATTTGGATCTAATATTTTTCACAATGTATCTCCTGGAACTATTAAACCTACTAATCAAGAAGTGGACAATTCACAATTATCTTTATTTAGATTAGATAAAAGTAAAATAATTGCTTTTGATGATAGTGGATCAAGGCAATTCTATTGGTTAAGAAATGTATCTAAACCTCAAGAGTTTTGTAATGTTACAGGCACAGGTTATGCACATAGCTTTACTGCTTCAGCAGCTGGTGGTGTTCGTCCATGTTTTTTAATTTATTAGTTAATAAAAGTTAAATTATGAAATAATATAGAACAAAAATAATTAGCCGTAAATATGGCATTAACAGAATTTAAAGCTCTACCAGATACGAGTACACCTTTAAATCCAAAAAATTTAAATGGTAATTTTAATGAATTAAATGATAATTTAAAGTCTAATTTATACAAAACTAATATATCAACACAAAGTGCAGGATATACAACCCATTACATGCAATTGGGTTATATAAATGTTGAAGCGTTTACAAATAATGAAAAATGGGGCATTGCAACATTATTAATAAGTCATAATTTTTATTACAATCAACATTATTCAAGTGATATTATTACTATATTTTGGACACAAGTTGTAAATGCTCACAGATTAAAAATTGTCAATATTGGTGGTAATTTCAAATTCTATTTTTATAAAGACGAAACAAATAAAAGAATTTATATCTATGCTTATGTTGATGGCGGCAATGGTTTTGGTTATTGGAATATAAAAGAACTATCTACACAATTCGGAAATTTTATATTAGATAGAAAAAATAATATAGAATACAATGATAGTTGGACTGAAATATAGATAAGAAAGGAACAAAAATGGAAACATTGGAAATTATAGGCAAATTTATACTAGCACTATTATTTTGTGCTGGTGTAATGATAGGATTTGTTGCAGGACTCAAAAAATTTATTGAAGCAATTAAATATTTGTTTAGCCCTGTTGCAAAACAAAAAAACAAAAATAAAAGCCATGATGAATTGCTTATAGAGTAAGTTATAAATAAAAGAAAGGAGAAGTAATGCAAGATATAACATTAGGAACATTAAGTTTAAATGTTCTTTTTTTGGGTGGCTTTATAGGTGGATGTTTAGTTTTAATAAAATATACTAAATCAGCATTTGCAAAAGTCATAACAAAACCTATAACTGACCTACTTCAAAATAATAAAAAAGAACTTGATGAAAAAATTACGAATCTACAATCAGATCTAAATAATAAAATAAATACATTAGGTGCAGACCAATGCAAAAATTATATTGTAAGGTTTCTATCTGATGTAGAAAATGGTGAAAAACTAAGTGAAGTAGAAATTGAAAGAGCATATGATGCTTACGAAAAATATACCAATTTGTACCACGGAAATAGCTATATACATTCAAGATGGAACAAAGTTATGGGAAATAAAAAATAAAAAAAGGAAGGAATGAAAAAAATGATAAAATTAATAATTTCATTAGTTGCTTTAATGGTAGCTAATATTTTACTTGGAACTAGTTTAGCTAGTTTAAAATTAGAATTTGATAAAGAAACCTTTAAAAAAGGAGTTTTTAAAGCTATATTTATAATACTAGCAATAAGCTTAATGTATTTATGTAGTTATTTATCTCCAGATATAATGGTAGCTGAAATAAATGGACTAAGTGTAAATTTATTTGATGGTATGAATATTTTATTCACAGCAGGAATAGTTCTATATGGTTGTAAATGCTTAAAGAATTTAGCTAATTTAATAAATGTAAAAGCAAATATAACTGAATATGAAGAAAATGATCCAGAAGAAGATGAAGCAGCTGAAGAGGTATAGTAATGGTAGATTTTAAAATTTTAACAAAAGATAATGTAAAAGATTTTAAGAATTTTAAATGGAATGAATTTGCATGCCACTGTAATGGAAAATATTGTAAAGCACATGAAATTCCATATTCATATGAATTAGCTGAAACTTTGCAAAAAATAAGATCACATTTTGGAAAATCATTAACAATAACTTCTCCAACTAGATGTGTAAAACATAATGCAAAGCAAAAAAATAGTTCTATTAAATCAAATCATACATGGTATATTTATAATAAAGAATTAGGAACTACAGCAAGTGATTTTTATGTATCTGGTGTATCTTATAAGAAATTAGTAGCATATGTTAAAACATTATCAAATGTATCTTATTATTATAATGTATCAGGAAGTGTTATGCACATTACTATAAAACCTAAAAAAATAAATAATTCAACATCAAAAAAATCTTATTCTGGAACATTCCCAAAATTACCAAGTAGAGGATATTTTAAAAAAGGTGATAAAGGAAATGAAGTTAAAAATTTACAAAAGTTATTAAATTGGGCAGTAGATAGTAAATTATCTGTTGATGGAATTATAGGAGATAAAACTATATCTGCTGTTAAAAAACTTCAAAGTAAATTATTATTAAAACAAGATAGTTTGTTTGGGAAAAATACTTTATCAAAATCTAAGACATTAAAGAAATAAAATGAGTGCTAATTCTTAAATGAGTTAGCACTCTTTTTGTTTGCAAAAAATTTTTATTGACAATTTTCATCCTTTCATTTTTACAAATAATTATTAATTGATTTTTTTAATTTTTAGTTTTTAGTTCTTTTATTGAATTTCTTAAAAATTCAGCTTTTGTTAAATTAAATTTTTTTAATAAATTTTCAAGTTCTAACATTTCTTCTTTCTTTAAATCAACTTTAAATGTTTTGTAATGTTTCTTATTAAATTCTTGTTGATATTTAATTTGATTAAATTTCTCTTTCATATTTGACTTAAACTTCAATTTTTGATATAATCTTTACTAGAAATTGAGCATTAAGCCCAATTCCTAATGTTTTTCACTTTTTTGGTCTTCTTTAAATGAGTAACCATTAAAGTGATTTTTATTTTAAAGATTGTCAATTGAAGTTTCATCACTACCTCCTTTCTATATATATTATTCTATCACATATCGTACGATATGTCAATATATTTTTTAAAAAAATAATAAATTAGTCCCTTTTACACTTTGCACCACCAAATTGAGCTACTAATAATTTTGCCATTTTCAAATCTTTTTTCTTTACATTAATAGGATATTCTAACATTTTTTCATATTTAAACATTATAAATTACCTCCTTTATCCCATGGCCATGGATTACTAATCCAATTAAAGTTTGTTGTACTAGTTACGGCACTTGCACATAATGGCCCATATTCCCTTTCATATTTGCTTTTTAATTCTTCATTCATTTTTCTTAATTTTTGATATTCTGAAAGCATTTCTTTATCTTCTGGATGTAAGTCTAAATATAAATTTAAATCTTTCATAGCAAAAGTATACATTTGAATTTTATATAATAATTCATCTTTTGCATTGTTTACTTTTAATTTATATACATGATTTTTATATTTAGAGTATAAATTTTCAAACATATTACCTTTATTGAATCCTTCTTCAGTTGAATAAAGTTTACTTGTTCTATCAAAATTAATACTATCAATATTAATATCAAAATTGTTTATACTATTTTTTGTAGTATTATATTGATCAATATCATATTTTTCTTCATTTGCTAGAACATCATAATAATTGTTATTTTCATCAAAATACATTTTTATCACCCTTTCTAGACTATTGTATGAAAGACATTTGCCTTATGTATAGACTAGTTAACTAGATAAATGATAAATTAAATTACTTTAAGTTAACAAAAAAATGTAAATTATACAAAAAAACTTGTATAAGTTTTTATAATAATGATACAATGATAATGGTGATGATAATGCAATACAAAATAACAGCTTACGATGAGGATGAAACAATAGAGTTAGCACAAAATATTGAATCAGAGAAATTCCCTAATATGGTAATATGTTTAGAGGGTGACTTAGGAAGTGGTAAAACAGTTTTTGCTAAGGCTTTTGCTTTAGCTCTTGGAATAACTGATAATATTACATCTCCAACATTTAATATAATAAAAGAATATGATGGTGGAGAAATGAAATTATTTCATATGGATGTTTATCGTTTAAGTGATGTTAAGCAAGATATAGGAATTGAAGAATATTTTACTAAAAAAGGTGTATGTATAATTGAATGGTCTGATTTAATTGAAGATATCTTACCTAAAAATAGATTAGATATTAGAATTAAAATTATAGATGAGAATACTAGACAATTTGTTATTACTCCACATGGTAGTAAGTATGAAGATTTATGTGAAAGAGTGTTGTAACTCTTTTTTTTAATTATAAAAAATGATAGAATAAGTATATAAAGAATAAGGAGGATGGTTATGGAAGATTTAGAAAAAATAGATGCCTATTTTAGAGCAGCTAATTACTTATCTTTAGGTCAATTATACTTAAAAGATAATCCATTATTAAAAGAACCATTAAAGTTAGAACATATTAAACCAAATGTTGTAGGTCATTGGGGAACAGCTCCAGGACAAAATTTTGTATATGTTCATTTAAATAGAATAATAAAAAAGTATGATTTAGATATGATATATGTTTCAGGACCAGGTCATGGTGGACAAGCAATTGTATCTAATACTTATTTAGAAGGAAGTTATAGTGAAATTTATCCAAATATCACTGAAGATGAAGATGGACTTAAAAAATTATTTAAACAATTTAGTTTTCCAGGTGGAATATCTTCACATGTAGCTCCTGAAACTCCTGGTAGTATTAATGAAGGTGGAGAACTTGGATATAGTCTTTCACATGCTTTTGGTGCAGTTTTAGATAATCCAGATTTAATTGCTGCTTGTGTTGTTGGAGATGGTGAAGCAGAAACAGGCCCTCTAGCAGCATCATGGCATTTAAATAAAATAATAAATCCACTTACTGATGGTGTAGTTTTACCAATACTTCATTTAAATGGATTTAAAATTGCAAACCCTACAATATTTGCAAGAATGCCAGAAGAAGAATTAATTAAATTTTTTGAAGGTTGTGGATGGAAGCCATATATAGTTTGTGAAGATACAATTATGAAGTATCATGAAACTATGGCTAAAACATTAGACAAATGTATTGAAGAAATAAAAGAAATTAAATCAAAAACTAGACTTAATAAAAGAGCAGTATTTCCAATGATAATATTAAAAACACCAAAAGGTTGGACTGGACCTAAAATGGTTGATAATAAAGAAGTAGAAGGAAGTTTTAGATCACATCAAGTACCAATTTTAGTAGATAAAGCACATCCTAATAATGTAGCTATATTAGAAGCTTGGCTTAAGAGTTATAAACCAGAAGAATTATTTGATGAAAATGGAAAATTAAAAAGTGAACTAAAAGCTCTAGCACCAGTTGGAAATAGAAGAATGGGAATGAACCCACATGCTAATGGTGGAAAATTATTAGAAGAATTAAATATTCCAGATTTTAGAAAATATGCTCTTGATATTAAAAAACCTGGAGAAGTTGTAGCTCAAGATATGATGGAACTTGGTAAATTTATAAGAGATATTATTAAATTAAATGAAGATAAAAAGAATTTTAGAATATTTGGACCAGATGAAGCTCTTTCTAACAGATTAAATCATGTATTTGAAGTTACAAATAGACAATGGAATGGAATTACATATGATAATGATGAATATTTAAGTAATAGCGGAAGAGTAATAGATTCAGTTTTATCTGAACATTTATGTGAAGGCATGTTAGAGGGATATTTACTTACAGGAAGACATGGATTCTTCCATAGTTATGAAGCATTTATTAGAATTGTTGATTCAATGGCATCTCAACATGCTAAATGGTTAAAAGTTACTAAAGAGTTACCTTGGAGAAGACCAATTGCTTCATTAAATTACATTTTAGCTTCTTATGTATGGCAACAAGATCATAATGGATTTACACATCAAGACCCAGGATTCTTAAATCATTTAGTAACTAAAAAAGCAGATACAGTAAGAATTTATTTACCACCAGATACTAATACATTACTTTCATGTTTTGATCATTGTATTAGAAGCAAAAATTATATAAATGTAATAGTAGCATCAAAACATCCAAGAGTTCAATGGCTTAATATGGATGAAGCAATAAAACATTGTACTAAAGGCTTAGGAAGATGGGAATTTGCTAGTAATGATGTAAATGGTGAAGTTGATTTAGTTATGGCTTGTGCAGGTGAAACTCCTACAATAGAAGCACTTGCTGCAACTAAAATATTAAGAGAAAACTTTAAAGATTTAAAAATTAGATTTGTAAATGTAGTTGATTTAATGAAATTAGTAAGTCCTGATAATCATCCACATGGACTTGATAATGAAGAATTTGATAGTTTATTTACTAAAAATAAGCCAGTTATATTTGCATTCCATGGTTATCCACATTTAATACATCAACTATCATATAAGAGAACAAATAAAAATATACATGTTCATGGTTATATTGAAGAAGGTACTATAACTACAACATTTGATATGAAAGTACAAAATAAATTAGATAGATATCATTTAGTAATGGATGCTCTTAAATATTTACCACAATTAGGTGATAAAAGAAGTTATTTAATAGAATGGTGTAAAGATAAATTAATTGAACATAAAGAATATATTCATGAATATGGTGAAGATATGCCTGAAATAAGGGATTGGAAATGGGAATAAAAGGATAATATTAATTGTTATCCTTTTTTAGTTTACACTTTTTAAAAATATATACTTAATTTTCACAATTTATTAACAATTAGAAAGTAAAATTAATATTAAGAAAGGAGAAGTGATATAGTAGTTTAAAAAATATACAAGAAGTGAAAATAACATTTTACATAAAGATATTTAATAAAAAGAGTTATTCCTACCTTACTACATACACTCTTTTATCTTTAAATATTTTAATAAGAATATACGATTTCATTGTATATTCTTATTTTTTTGTATTTCTATAGATTTAAAGTTTGTTATAAAAGATAGACTAAATGCGATGCTTGTTTGTAAAATTAGTAGGGTGCCTCTTGATATATATATATATACGATATAATAAAAAATGAAAAATAGAAAGAGGTAACCAAAATGAAAAATAGAAATGGTTTTACATTAGTAGAACTTTTAGCAGTAATAGCAATCTTAGCAATACTAGTAATCATAGCACTTCCAAATGTTTTAAAAATGTTTAGAGAAGCAAAAGTAAATACATTTACTCGTGAAGTACAAAATATAATAAGAAGTGCTGAAGATAAATATGTATCTTCTTCAATTGGAAATAAAGAAATAAGATGTTTTGATAGTAGTACAAATGTATTAAATTTAGATGGAAGAAGTAACATATCGTATGTAGTTAAATTTAATGATAAAGGACAAATAATAGAAATATCCGCAAGAGATGAATCAAATGAATTAATAGCAAATAATACAAATGGGATAGAAAGAGAAGACATTGGAAAGAAATATAAAGTAGAATCAGCTAAGACAAGTATAACTGATTGTAAAGGAAATCAGTTGATTGATGGAGAAAAACCAAAAACAAAATATACAGAAAGTGAATTAAATGGAGCTGACCCAGTTTTAGGGAGTGGAATGATACCTATAATGTTATCAGATACAGGAGTAGCAACATATGCACACGAATATGATGAATGGTATAAATATACTGAAAAGAAATGGGCAAATGCAGTAATATTAGTAGATAGTCCAAGTAAAGAATATACTGAAGGAGATACAATATTAGAAAGTGATATAAGGGCATATTTTGTATGGATACCAAAATATAGTTATAGAATATTTAATTTAGGAAATTATGAAGGATTAGAAGGTAGTCAACCAGAAAGTCAAATAAAAGAAATAGAGATAGAATTTGGAACAAGAACAACAGTAAATGATGAAGAAAAAAAAGAATGTGCAAGTCCAATGGTAAGTGGAGAAACTGGGGATTGTGATATAGGAGATTTAATGACACATCCAGCATTTTTGAGTATTCCATCAAATGGATTTTGGGTAGGAAAATTTGAAACAGGATATAATCAAAATGGAGACTCTAGTCAACCAATAACTGATGAAAATGTAGCTACATGGACGACAGCAAATGCACAAGTAAATAGTGAAAAACCATCAAATATAATAGTAAAACCAACCGTATACTCATGGAGAGGTGCAAAGATATATAATTTATTTATGAATGCTTATAATTTTAATAGAAGTTTAGATAGTCATATGATGAAAAATACAGAATGGGGAGCTGTTGCTTATTTATCACACTCAAAATATGGAATACAAGATGCCGTAAGAATAAATAATAATAGCAAATATTTAACAGGATATGCAGCTAATTCTAAAGACGGGGCTTCTAGTGAAACAGCAAATACAAAATGGAATACTACTACTGGACACTTAGCAAGTACAACAGGAAATATAACTGGAGTATATGATATGAGTGGTGGGTCTTGGGAGTACATGGCAGCTTATATAGAAGAAACCGCTAAAAGTAGTGGAATGGATAGTATAATAACAAATTCTACTTATAATAAATATCTAGATAAATATTCAAAATCAGTTACATCAAACAGATCATATAAATATAGAATATTAGGAGATGCAACTGGAGAATTAGGACCTTTTTGGTATAACGAATATTACCAGAGTACATGGTATGCCGACAACTCGCTCTTCGTTGAGCCTACTTACCCTTGGTTCTTTCGTGGGGGCTACTACAGTGATGCCACTCCTGCTGGTCAGTTCTACTTTAACAGGCAAACAGGCGAAGCCTACTCCTACACCGGCTTTCGTCTCGTTCTAAAGCCTTAACTTCATTGATTTTATTTATTATAACTAAAAAGTATAATTTCCTTTTTGAAACTATACTTTTTATTTTTTATAATTTAATACTTCTTCACTATCATCTAAATGATATTTAGTTTTTCCAATTATTTGATAATTTTCATGGCCTTTACCAAGTATTAATAATATATCATCTTTTTCCATTAAATCAATTGCTTTTTTTATTGCTTCTTTTCTATCAACAATAACTTCATAATTATCTTTTTTAATACCTTTAATCATATCATCTATTATAGAAATTGGGTCTTCAGTTCTAGGATTATCACTTGTTAAAATAACATAATCACTTAACCTTGTAGCAATTTCTCCCATAATTGGTCTTTTTTTAGGATCTCTATCTCCACCACAACCAATTAGTGTAATAATTCTATTATTTTTAAGTTCAAGGTAAGCATTAATTACTTTTTCAACAGCATCAGGTGTATGAGCATAATCAATAATCGCAGTACCATTATTAACTTTATAAGCTTCACATCTTCCTTTTGGTTGTTTTAACTTTTTAGTGTTATCAACAATTTTATTAATATCAAATCCATAATTATTAACAATTGATAACATAGTAAGATAATTATAAACATTAAATTTACTAGTTAAAGGAACATTAACGGTATATTCACAATTATCAAATTTAAATGTTAAATCTGTATCACTTGGACTAGTTTTAAAATCAACTATTTCATAATCAGCATTGTATCCAATCGTTAAGAACTTGTGATTATCTTTTTTAAATTTAATATAATTTTTATCATCTTTATTTGCAATAATAATTGTGTCTTTCTTTAAATGATCTAATATTAAAAGTTTAGCATTTAAATAATTTTCCATAGTTTTATGATAGTCTAAATGATCTTCAGTTAAATTAGTGAAAGCTATAATTGAAAAATTAATTCCATTTAATCTATCATATGATAATGATTGAGAACTAACTTCCATAACAACACTTTCACATTCACTTTCTTTAGCATGCATAAGTAATTTATAAATTGTTAATATATCTGGAGTTGTATTATTAAGTTCAATAAATTCATCTTTATGATAATATCCAAGAGTACCAATATAAGCCGTATTTACTCCTAAATTTAAAAGCATTTGATAAATTAAATAACAACTTGTAGTTTTACCATTTGTTCCAGTAACACCAATTAATTTTAATTTACTTATTTCTTTTCCATATTCCTTATTTAATATATCTTTTAAATATTCACTAGTATCTTTAACTTTTTCATATGGAACATTTATATCTAAATCTTTTTCACTAATTATTTTACTGGCACCTTTTTCTATAGCTGAGTCTATAAAATCATGCCCATCTACAGTAAGACCTTTAATAGCTATAAAAGTTTGTCCTTTTTCTACTTTTCTTGAATCTGTTTCATATTTAAACATAACATCACCCTTATAAAAATTATATCACTCTAACTCATTAAAATGAATTCTTTAACTATTTTAAGTGTAAAGATAAGTAAATTTGTAAATAATAATATTGGTGAATATTATGTGGATAATATATGCGTTACTTGCGGCTTTTTTTGCAGGGATAACTGCTGTGTTTGCTAAGATGTCAGTTAGTGATATTAACTCTAGCTTCTCATCTTCCTTAAGAACAATTATAATACTTATATTTTTCTTAATTTTAGTAATGATTAAAAATTTATTTGTTGAAGTTACTAACATTGATATTAAAACATTTATATTTTTAATTTTATCTGGTATATCTACAACATTACTTTGGATATTTTATTTTAAAGCATTAAAACTTGGTAATGTAAATTCAGTTGCTTCTATTGATAAAACTAGTATAGTTATAACTCTATTATTATCTTCAATATTTTTAAGTGAAAAAATAACTTTAGTTAAAATAATTTCAAGTATATTAATAATTGGTGGTACATTTATAATGAATAAAAAAGAAAGTAAAGAAGAAGATAATAAATGGTTAATTTATGCAATTTTAACAGCAATATTTACAAGTACTACAACTATATTTGGTAAAATTGGTTTAGAAAAAATTAATACCATATTATCTACATTTATAAGAACGGTTATTGTATTTATTATAATTTGGATATTCGTAATATCTACTAAAAAATATAAAGATTATAAAAAATTAAAATTAAATGATATTAAATACATTATATTATCAGGATTAACTACAGGACTTTCTTGGTTATGTTATTATGCAGCTTTACAAAAAGGAGAAGCTAGTTTAGTATTTCCAATTGAAAAACTAAATATAGTATTCACTGTTATATTCTCATGCATTTTATTAAAAGAAAAAATTAATAAAAAAGAAATATTTGGTCTTTTATCAATAGTTATTGGAACAATTATACTTATATTCTAAATTATGTTATAATTTTAATGAAAGAGGTGTAGTATGAAAAAAACAGATATTAAAGAAGAACTTAAAAAATCAAAAGGATTTATTAATGAATTTAAAACATTTATTAAAAGAGGTAATGTTCTTGATTTAGCCGTTGGAGTAATTATAGGTGGTGCTTTTGGAACAATAGTATCTTCACTTGTAGATGATATTTTAATGCCAATAGTAGGTGTAATAATAGGTGGACATGATTTTTCTAATTTAAGTATTACTGTTGGAAGTGCTGTAATTAAATATGGTTCATTTATTCAAAATGTAATAGACTTTTTAATAGTGGCATTTTGTGTATTTATATTTGTTAAACTAATCAATAAATTCTTTATAAAAGAAAAAATAGAAGAGAAAAAAGAAGAGCCTAAAAAAAGTGATGAAGTTTTATTACTTGAAGAAATAAGAGATTTATTAAAGAAGAATAATAAGAAAAAATAATTTAGAAATTCTAGATTATTTTTTTATTGAAAATACATATTTCATCATATTATGAGAATAATAAAAATGGTGAAGATTATGCCAAATGTACATAGTAATATTTCTTTTGGACTTGTTAATATTCCTATAATTATGAATCCATTAATTAGAAATAATGATACTGCTTTTAATCAATTACATAAAAAGTGTATGAATAGAGTTAAATATATAAAGTATTGTACTCATTGTAAAAGTGATTTAAAAGAAAAAGATATTATTAAGGGATATGAATATGAAAAAGATAAATATATTATATTTGATAAAGAAGAATTATCAAAATTAAAACCTGAAAATGAAAAAGAAATTGAAATAGTATCTTTTGTGGATATATCACAAATAGATCCTGTATATTATGAAAAAAGTTATATTTTAGAAACAGAAAAATCATCTAAAGCTTATAATCTTTTTTGTGAAGCACTTAAAAAAGTAAAGAAAGTAGCACTTGCTAAAACTGTTATTGGTAGTAAGTTTTATTATTGTATATTAAGATTTACTAAACATGGTATTATTATGACTACATTATTTTTTCATGAAGAAGTATTTATGCCAGATGATGTAATAGATGAAAAAGTGGATCCAAAAGAACTTGATTTAGCAATTAAATTAATTGAACAAAGAAGTGGTAAGTTTGAACCTAATAAATATCAAGATGAATATCAAAATAATATAAAGACCGCTATTAAAGATAAGTTAGATGGTAAAAAGATAAAAAGTGTAAGGAAAGGTAAAAAACAAAGTGTTAGTGATTTATTTGAAGCACTTGAAAAAAGTTTAAAACAGAAATAATGAATATATGGAAAAATAAAAAATGGTCTCCAATGTTACTTAAAGAAATAGAAAAACCATTTAACTCAAAAGATTATATATTTGAACTAAAATTTGATGGACAAAGAGCAATAGTTTTTGCAAGTCCAAATAAAGTTATAATTAAAAGTAGAAATTATTATGATATTACACATCTATATCCAGAACTTCAATCAATTAAAAATATTGTTAATAAAAATGTAATATTTGATGGTGAAATAGTAGTATTTGATAATAATAAACCATCATTTCAAAAACTTCAAGAAAGATTTAGATTAAAAAATGAAAACACTATTAAAACTTATAGTGAAAAAATGAAAGTAGAATTTGTATGTTTTGATATACTTTATGAAAATAAAGATTTAACTAATTTAGATTTAATGAAGAGAAAAGAAATACTTAGTAAATATAAAAATAATGATGTATTTATTAAAAATAAATATATAGAAGAAAAAGGTATTGATTTATTTAAAAAAGTAGTTAAACTTGGACTAGAGGGAATTATTGCTAAAAAGAAAGATAGTAAATATATAATAAATGATAGAAATTATAATTGGATTAAAATAAAGAATTTAAAAAGTGGTAACTTCTATATTTGTGGATATAATGAAAAGAAGAATAGTAATGTTATTTCATTAGTTTTAGGTGAAATAAAAAATAAAAAATTTGAATTTGTTGGTAAAGTTAGTATGGCAAAGAAAAAAGAGCTTTATCAAAAATTAAAGAAATTAAAATCTACAAAAAGCCCATTTGAAAATTATAATGAAGATAATACTTATATTAATCCTAAATATAAATGTAAGGTTAAATATTTAGAAAGAACAAAATCTAATCATTTAAGACAACCTATATTTATAAGTGAAGTTTAATAAATTTCACTTTTTTATTTGCTTCCATAATTAAAAGTTTGTTAAGCAAAGTTAGTTTGTAAAATTAGTAAAGTGCCTCTTGATATATATATATATAGGTTATAATAAAGGAGTAAAAATAGAGAAGAGGTAATCAAAATGAAAGATAAAAAAGGATTTACATTAGTAGAGCTACTCGCAGTAATAGCTATTTTAGCAATACTAGTAATCATAGCTTTGCCTAATGTTTTAAAAATGTTTAGAGAAGCAAAAGTAAATACATTTACAAGTGAAGTACAAAATATAATGAGAAGTGCAGAGAGTAAATATGTATCTTTGTCTATTGGAAATAAAAATACAAATTGTTTTGATAGTAGTACAAATGCATTAAATTTAGATGGAAGAAGTAATATATTATATGTAGTTAAATTTAACGATAAAGGAAAGATAATAGAAGTAAGGGCAAGAGATGAAGCAAATGAATTAATAGCAAATAATTCAACAGGGATAGAAAGAGAAGATATAGGAAAAAAGTATAAAGTAAGTGAAGCAAAATCACAAATATTAGATTGTAAAGGAAATTTATTAGTGGATGGTGAAAAAGTATTATACACAGAAATTGAATTAAATGGAACTGACCCAGTGTTAAAAGCTCCAATGATACCAGTAATGTTATCAAATACAGGAGTAGTAACATATGCAGATGTATATAAAGATGAGTGGTATAAATATACTGAAAAGAAATGGGCAAATGCAGTAATATTAGTAGATAAGCCAAGTAATCCTAATTATAAAGAAGGAGACACTATAGCTGAATCAGATATAAGGGCATATTTTGTATGGATACCAAAATATAGCTATAGAATATTTAATTTAGGAAATTATGAAGGATTAGAAAGTAGTAAACCGGAAAGTCAAATAAAAGAAATAGAGATAGAATTTGGAACAAGAACAACAGTAAATGATGAAATAAAAAAAGAGTGTGCAAGTCCAATGATAAGTGGGGAAACTGGGGACTGTGATATTGGAGACTTAATGACTCATCCTGCATTCTTATCAATACCTTCAAATGGATTTTGGGTAGGAAAATTTGAAACAGGATACAATCAAAATTTAGACATAACAGCACCAATAACAGATGCTAATATTTCTACTTGGACAACAGCAAATGCACAAGTGACAGAGGGATACAAAAGTAGTCTAGAAAATAAAATAATAATAAAACCGAATGTATATTCATGGAGAAATCAATCAGTTTCAACATTTTTTCAAAGTACATTCAATTTTAATAGAAACTTAGATAGTCATATGATGAAGAATACAGAATGGGGAGCAGTAGCATATTTATCACATTCAAAATATGGAATAAATGATGAGGTAAGAATAAACAATAATAGTAATAGTTTAACAGGATATGCAGCAAATTCTAAAGATGCAAGTGAAGGTAAAACAAATAATTCAAAATGGAATACAGAAACTGGGTATACTGCATCAACAACAGGAAATATAACAGGTATATATGACATGAGTGGAGTAACTTCTGAATATATGGCTTCATATATAGATGAAAATCCAAAAGATAGTGGAATGGACGATATAATAACTAATGAAATATATAATAAATATTTAGATAAATATTCAAAATCTAGTAATGAAACGTCATATAAATATAGAATACTTGGAGATGCAACAGGAGAAATGGGACCTTTTTATAAAGAGGTTTATAATATAAGCACTTGGCATGCTGATTATGCATATTTTGTTGAATTATCTTTTCCTTGGTTTTCTCGTGGTGGTAACTACACTAATACTACAATTGCAGGTCAATTCAATTTTAGTAGGGATACTGGTACTGCTTTTGAGCTTCGTAGCACTCGTTTGGTTCTTACTCCAACAAAATAGAAAGTAACAAAAAATTACTTCCTATTTTTTTTCATTCTTTATAACTAATATCATACTTACTAGGACCTTTTATACATTTACCATTTATATCAAATCTTGAAGCATGACATGGACAATCCCATGTTTTTTCTTTTTCATTAAATATTAAACTACAACCTAAATGTGGACATTTTGTATTAACTTTATAAGTTTTATTATTCTCTTTATATATTCCTACATTAATACCATTTATATTTTTAATTTCTACATTATTTGAATACCAATTTTTATTTCTTTGAATTTTACTTTCAACAAATCCTTTTATATTACTAAATATATTATCTGCATACTTTGGTATCGTACTTAATCCTTTTATTCTAAGTGGATTAAATAAATTTTCAAATTGATTATGTTTATTTAAAATAATATCACTTATAATTTCTCCTGCAACAAAAGAATTAATCATTCCCCAAGTATTATAAGCAGTAGCAATTAACAAATTATCATTATCACTTTTTAATCTTCCTATATATGGTAGTTTATCAATTGACATAATATCATCATTTTTCCAAATATATTCTGGATTTAAATTTAATGAATGTGACTTATTAATTAAATTATCAAAATTCTTTTTTTCATCTAATTCATTACATATTTTATTTGAATTAGTTAGAAATATTTTATATTCATTTTTATCTTTATGAAATCTTATAGATTTACATGGATTTTTGGAAGTAATGACTGAATATTTTTTATATTCACTAAGAGAAGCTGTAATATATGATTTTTCTATATTAAATTTAAGTGGAGATAAAAAAGGAATAGTAAAGAAAGGGTAGTGTCCTGCAAAGACAACCTTTTTAGCAGTTATAGTATATTTATCAGTCTTGCAAATATATTCATTATCATTTTTTTCAATATTAACGATTTTAGTATTTTCATAAATTTCTTTTTTTGCTTTTAAACATATATTTTTAAGAGTATATAAATATTTAACAGGATGAAATACATAAGTATCACTTACTTTAATAGAATAAGTACTATTTAAATTTTCAATATTACCAAATCTTTCTTCTACTTTAACATTAAAACTTTCAAGTATTTCTTTTTCAGCTCTAATATTTTTAATTTCATCTTTATTAGTTGTAAAAACATAAGAATCTACTTTATCTAAATCACATTTTATTTTTTCTTTTTGAATTGTTTTTACAAGATTATTAAGTCCTGTAATTTGACTTTGATAATATTTTTTAGCAACGGTTTTATTATAAGTTTTAGTTAGATCTTGATATATTAATTCTTGTAAATAAGTTATTTTACCAGTAGAGTGACCACTAACACCACTACCAACTAATGATGAGTCAACAAGTGCAACATTAAGATTTGTATCTTTTAGATGATAAAGTGTATTAAGTCCAGTAAGACCACCACCAATAATTAATACATCTAAAGAAATATCTTTATCAAGACTATGAATATTTTTATTTAAATCATTATCTAACCATATACTTTTGTATTTCATAATATCACCATTAATATTATGGATAAAAAGTATTAATTTATTTAAATATTACCATATTCTTTTAGCTCATTTAAATTATTTTGATATTCATTTATTACTAAACTAGTTGTTGTAAGTAGCATAGATGATATTGATATAGCATTTTTAAGTGAATTAATAACAACATCATAAGTATCAATTACACTAGTATTATCAATATTTTCATATTTTTCTTTTAATATGTTATATACTTTTTTATAATTAGATTTTTTAATTTCGCTAATTATTTTATTTTCATCAAGTCCTGCATTTAAAATAATTTGTTCAAATGGACTTTTAAGAGAAGTTTTTAATATTTTATTTGCTATAGTACTTTCATCTAATTGCTCACTTATTTGATATAAACTAATTCCACTTCCTAAAAGTATTCCATTTGATGAAGAAAATACAGCACATACCGCATCATCATACCTCATTTTCTTTTCTCTTTTTTCAGTTGTTGTAAAACCACCAACTTGTATTTCAACACTCATAGATGTAAACATAGATAATCTTTTATTATTAAAGTCATTATTTTCTAATTTTTTTATTTCATTTATTTTTTTGCTAATTTTATCATTTTCTTTAAAATTAAATATTACTTCATTATTATTAATAGTGATATTATCAATTTTTCCTAAATGATTTATTTTAATGTTTTCTTTACTAGTAATACTAGCGGTTGTAATTAAAGCTATATCTTCTAATGTAACAACTTTTTCAAATCCATAACCAGGATGTTTTAATAAATATGCATTTAATATTCCTTGCATATTTAAACTAACTATTTCTTCTGTAAACATGTCACTATAATCTTCTGAAAGAATTATAAGTGGAGTTTTAGTTTTAATAACTTCATTTAATATATTTGCTATATCATCGACATTATCCAAGTAATCATTTACTATTAAGACATAAGCATTATTTAAACTAACACTTTGTAAATCTTTTAGAAAATAAGCAGAAGATAAAAGTGAATCTATAATATATCCTTTTTTATATATAATATTTGTTTTTTCATTATTACTTTCAGTAACTTTAATCATATTTTTATTATTAACTTTAGAGTATACGGCACTAACAATTTTACCAATAGAAGAAGAATTAGAAGATGTAGTAGCAATACTTAATAATTCTTTTTTATTAGCTTTAAATGAAATGTTCTTTAATAAATTAGTTATATTTTCAAGAGATGAAAATAATTCATCCTTTAATATAATTGGGCTTATATTATTTAACTCTTTAATCCCGTTTTTATATATACTTTGTAATAATACTAGAGTAGTAGTTGTTCCATCTCCAACTAAATCATTTGTATTTATTGAAGATTCTTTTGCTAAATTTAAAATAGTGTTAATAACTTCATCTTCACTTTCAATGTTATTAGCAATCGTAACTCCATCATTTGTAATAAATGGACTAAATGCAGAATGATCAATAATAACATTACTTCCTTTTGGACCAATTGTAGTTTTAACTGTATCACATAGTAAATCAATTGCTTCATTCATTTTATCTCTTAATATAGTACCATTAACTACTTTTTTCATTTTCATCCCTCATTTCTATTATATATTTCCAATATTTTTTAGGCATAAAAGTCATTCTACATCTATCATTTCTTCTTTCTTTAATAGATACTGTTTTATAAAATGTTTTCCATAAATCTTGTATTTGTTTTTCATTATTTGAGTAATCTTTTATATTAATATCAATATCATCTGCATTAATTATATAAACATTAATCTTATCATAAATAGCCATAATATCTCTTTTAGTATCTTTAATTATCCATAGTTCATTTTTAAGTCTTTCTTTAAAGTGATTAACAAGTAATGGAAGTATATTATTATCAGGTGATATTTCAGCATATAAAACATTGTTATTTAATTCTTTAAATCTTAAGAAACCTTTGTATTTATGATTTTCACTACCTATATGTTTAGTTATTTTTAATACTTTTGTAATTATTTCATTATTTCTTAAATTAAATATTTTATTTTTATATTTGATACTATAACCAAAAAAGTAAAACATTAATAATTCTTTATCATCATTACTTGATAAATATAATTTATATATAGTATTAAATATAGGAAGTCCTAAATTGCTAATTATTTTATCTATTATTTTTTCATTATTTTCTATATTTAAATTTATAACGGTATCAATTAAATTAACTTGATAATTATAATCTTTAATATCTAGAGGAATAATTTTATTTTGATATAGTTTATAAATTAAATTTAATAAATTTATAAAACTACCATCATATAAATATACAGATTTATTTTTCATTTAAAATAATGTTAATTGTTCTATAGTGGTTTTATTTGTATTATCTTCAAGTAATAAATTTCTTTCTATAAATGAAGAATTAATATTATCTTTATCAATAAAATATTTACCACTACAAGTTATAAAATATTTAGCTCTTTTTAAAACTATTCCCATTCTTTTTAAATCATCAAATTTTATTTTAAACAATTTTCTTGATTTTATAATTCTTTTGGCAGAAGTAACACCAATACCTGGTATTTTTAATAAATCATAATATGAGCAAGTATTTATTTCTTTTGGAAATTCATTCATATGTCTAAGTGCCCAATCTGCTTTTGGATCTAGAAGTAAATTAAAATTAGGATTATCTTTGCTTAATAAATCACTTACTTTAAAGTTATAATATCTAAGTAGCCAGTCTGCTTGATATAATCTGTTTTCTCGTTTTAATGGTGGTACTTCTAGAGTAGGTAACATTTTATCTTTATTAACTGGAATGTATGCTGAATAAAATACTCTTTTTAATTTATAGTTATTATAAACGGTACTACTTCTAGTCATTATATCTAAATCACTTTCTTTAGTAGCACCAATTATCATTTGAGTACTTTGACCTGCTGGGACAAATTTTGAACTTCTATTATCTTTAACATAAGACATTATTTTTTCTATTTTATTAGCATCTTTATTTTGAGCAAGTAATTTTAATCCTTCATTTGTAGGAAGTTCAATATTTGCACTTAGTCTATCTACAAGACTACCTAATTTTTTTAATAAGTTTTCACTAGCTCCAGGTATTGCTTTACAATGAATATATCCACCAAAATGATATTTGTTTCTAAGCATTTCAATTGTTTCAATTAATAGAGTCATTGTGTAATCTGGACTTTTAATAATACCTGAACTTAAAAATAAACCTTCTATATAATTTCTTCTATAAAAATTCATAGTGATATTGCATATTTCTTCCTTTGTAAATATTGCTCTTTTAACGGTATTACTCCTTCTATTTATACAATATTTACAATCAAAAATACAACAATTAGTCATAAGAATTTTAAGAAGAGAAATACATCTTCCATCACTAGTAAAAGAATGGCATATTCCACTTACAGAAGCATTACCAATACCACCATTATTTTTCCTAGTACTTCCACTTGATGAACAAGATGCATCATATTTAGCACTATCAGCTAGAATAATAAGTTTTTCTTTTAAGTCCATTTCTTATCACCATAATAATTATAGCAAAATAAAAAACAAATGTAAACATTTGTTTGTGATAAATTAATGGAAATTTTTACTAGTCATTTTCACAACTTATTAACATCTTAAAACAATCTATATGTACTAGTTCATCTTCAATAATTCTATATAATATTTCTTTAATATATTTATCATTTATTAATGAAATATGATATTCATAATTTGCAATAGCTATTTTTTCTATTCTAATGTCATTATATAACATTTCTTTTATGTTACTTGTATAATTTATAGAATTACTATTCCAATATTTATAAACATTTTCACTTTCATCATAATATTTATACTCTGGATTTAAACCTAATAACTTAATTAATTTACCAAGTATTTCTAAATGTTTCATTTCAACCATTGCTATTCTAGATAAACTTTTAGCTAAGATTTCATTTTCATTAAATTTATCAAAGTGTTGATAACTATATTCAGTTATTGCACTAAGTTCACCATTAATTCCAGCATAATCTTCAAGTAATAATTTAGCATAATATATATTTTCTCTTTCTACTTTTATTTCTGGATATTTTTTATTCATTGAATAAATCATTTAATCACCTATAAAAATATATTCATTTATAAGTTAATTATTTAATCCAATAAAAAAAGAAATTACAAATCTGTATATTCCTTTATTTTACTATATTCTTTTTCTAATAATTCATCTATGCCTTTTGGGCTATTAGCAGGACTAGTACTAGGTAAATAAATTGCTTTAATATTTGTTTTTGGATAAGTATATTTATTATATAAATTATATGCTGTTTTACCTGTAGTAAAAATAACTTTAATTTGTGAATTATTAAGTATTTGTGATAAATCATTAACAACTATATTTTTAATTGATGAATCTTTGGAAGAATCAATATCACAACTCTCAAGCACATCAAATAAAGCTATGTGATGTGAATGTAAAAAGTTAATTTTATCATCTATTGTTTCTAAATTATTTTCATTATAAATTTTTTTAAGTACACTCCAAAATCTATTTCTTGGATGAGCATAATAAAATCCTATTTCTCTTGATTTAACAGATGGCATACTACCAAGAATTAATACTTTTGAATTATTATCATATATTGGATCTAATGTGTGTTTAACTTTCATAATATCCTAATATTTAATTAAACATTCAATATCTTTATCTAACAATTCACTAAACTTTTTAGCATCCTCATCACTTCCAACAACAGTTTTATAGTGAGTTGGAATTACAGTTTTAGGTTTAATTATATTAATTAATTTAGCCGCTTCAGTATAATCCATTGTATAAGTTCCACCAATAGGTACAAGTGCAATATCACATTTAACTTTTTTATTTTCACTTGTTATATCAGTATCTCCAGATACATATATTTTTTCATTATTCATTGTAATTAAATATCCAACATAATTTTTATCTTTTGGATGAAATTCTTTATTTTTATTATAACTTGGTATTGTATCAATAAAGTAACCTAAAATATTATACTTTTTATTTGGAGATACACTTATTAATTGATTAGTAGGAATTCCTTTTTTAATACATTCACTCATAATACTATTTGGTACAACTACTAAAGTTTCATCATGCATTAAGTTATTAATTGAATCAATATCTAAATGATCAAAATGATCATGTGTAATTAATATCATATCAGCATCATGTCTTTCTTTGTTAATCTTAAATGGATCAAAATAAATAGTATTTCTCTTATCTTTAATTCTAATACTACTTTGTAAATTTACTTCAATTTTGTCTTTCATAATAACCTTCTTTCTCCTTTTATAGGGCATATTTTTCTTATTACCGTTTATTATAAAATAAGTTTAAAAATAAATCAACAACATTTAACGACAGAATATTGGGGTTTTATGACAAAATTATTTAAAAATTTGTACAAAGAAAAAACTAATTTCTAATAACTTGTATAAATATACACACAATTATTTATTATAATATAGAAATTAGTTTCTTTTTTATTTTTATATAAAATTATTTTAGTATTATTAATTATAGCTAATTCTATTAAATTATCAAAAGATTCAACAAATAAATTATTTAAATTATCTATATTAGGTTTATTCTTTACTATAATTATATAATCTTTATATTTTTTTATGCTGTGTATTAGATATGAGGTGATAAAACAATACAAAAATATGAAAAGATATGATATGATATATATGTTGAAG
>CANRBS010000003.1 GCA_947628895.1 uncultured Bacilli bacterium | reverse complement strand
GATGTTTATGCTAATTATGACTTTACTCCATCACCTCATATCTAATACACAGCATTTTTTTAAATTAATATTTGATTTATTTTCTTTTCTTAAAAGTATTACAAATATAAACAAAATACTTATTAATATAAAACTACTACCTATAATATAATTTATATAATTATTATCTTTTTCAATTTTATAAATAGTATTCTTTTCATAATTATTAGTTATACTTGTATATGTATCTGTAAGTGGTATATCAATTTCTATATAATCTTTATATTCTTTATTATTTAAATTAGTTTTAAATATAACATTCAGATATATTTTTAATATTTGATTTGTTTTAATTTTATATTCTTCTTCATATTCTTTAGCATACAAATTATAGTAATTATAATCTATATCTATACTATCATTTATATTAAAAGTATTTGAATTTATTTTATATTCTTTTTGTTCTTTTAAAACATAATTTTTATTCCATATTAATTTATCTTCATTGTCAATATTACTTACTATTTGTGAAGTAATATTATATTTATAATTTATATTAATTATTTTATTTGAATTAAATTTATAATTAAAATTTATTTTTATTTTATCTATTGATTTACTAACGAAATAATCATATTTATTATTTTTATTAAGAATATTATTTTCATAAAAGTTATTATCTTTTAAATATATTTTAAAATCATTATTTTTTATTATTTTATAGTTATATGTAGTATTATCATTATTAATAATATTTACTATTATCAAACAAGTACCAATTATGAAAAATAAAATACTTAATAATATCATTACTTTATTTAAATTATTTAAATTATTCTTTTTCATAGCACTCACTTAATTATAATTAAAAAATTTATTTAATAAGATAGATGGATAACCTAAATATTTAATATGAAATATATATTGTCCTTTAATTTGCATAGTAGATACTTTTTTATAATCTACTGTGTTATTAGCATCTCCTTTAGTTATATATTCTATATTATTATTTGATTTAATTTTTTTAACAATTCTATGAACAATTAATCTATCATCTATATTGTATACAATTATTGAATTAGTATTAAGATTACTTAATTCTTTATCACCTAATTTTTTATATAATACAATGTCACCTCTATTAAATATAGGATCCATACTATTTGATAAAATAGCAATTATTTTATATTTGAATATTCCAGCTATAAAGCAAACAAACAAAATTATAAATAATAATTTTAAAATATATTTTAATTTAAAAAATGATTTAATTTTTATTATAGTTTTATTATCATATTTAAAATTAAATAGTCCATAAATAATAGAATATTTTATAATATTTGTACTACCATTTATAAACCAATTTAAATTAGGTAATATAGGTAATAATAAAATTAAAATATTATCAACAATACTAAATATTAAAGAAAGTGGATAAAATGATATTTTATCTATATAAGTATATAAAACATTTTTAAATATTAAAGGTATTATATTAGAACATATATATTTATATATTAATCTTAAATTACTATTTATAAATAAATTATATTTTATTTCAAGTAGTGTTAGTATTATTGTTATTAAAATTATAATTTGTTTATTATATCTATTTTTATTTATAGTAGTAAATCTTATTAATTCTATACCTATAACTGGTATTATATAAATTAATATATTTAATACTATTTTATATAATTCATGACTAAATGGATTTTTATTAAATCCGAATATAAATCCTAAATAGAAATATATGATTGATGATATAATTGAAATTATTATTGTGAAAAATATATATTTTTTATCATTACTATATAAATAATTATTTTTATTATAATAAATTAAATAAATTGATATTAATGTAAAAAATATTGGATTTATAATATTAGTATAAATTTTAAAGTTATAACAAAGTAATATAATAGTTAAAATTAAATATATGAGTGTTAAAATTATAATACCTTTATTCTTAACTTTTATAATATATATTAAAGTAAATTATATTGTGAAAATGAATTATATACTTTTTCTTTATTAGTTGTTGATTTTATATATTTAAAATATATTTTTAGTTTACATTTGCTCATATTCAATTATCCCAGTATATTTTTTAGTTTTTATATCTGGTATACTAGTCGTATTTTTATCATAAGTAATTGTTATATTAAATGTAGTTGTATTTCCTGATAATAATTCACTTTTTAAATTAGTAGTTTCATATAATATTTGACTAGAACCATTTTCATCATCTGAAATACATAATACATTACTTAAAATAGCATCAATAGTCCCTGCATTTTTAACTGTTATTTTATATTTTACATAGTCCCCTGGTTTATTTAATTTAGCATCAAATGTTATAGTATTATCTGTGAAAATAGGAGTATTACTACTTGCTGTATCACTTTTACTTTCAATTTCTACATTAGAAACTTTAACATCCCATACTCCAGTGATTTCTGCATTACCATCTATTTTAATTTCAGTTGCAAAAGTAGAGTAACCTACTGACATTATTAATATTGATACAAAGCACAAAATAATTAAAATATTTTTTCCTTTTTTCATATTTCTCCTCTCATAATGTTTGCTTCATTATAGGTGAAATATTTGATAACAATAGTTGCTATCAATATATAATATGAATAAGTAAATCTTTTTTATATGTAAAATAACTAAATATTTAATATTTAATGATATAATGTATTTAAGAGAGTGATTAATATGAATAAAATATCTGAATTGCAAAAAATGATTGATGAATCTAATAATATAGTATTTTTTGATGGGGCAGGTACATCTACGGATTGTGGTATAAAAGATTTTAGAAGTAAAGATGGAATTTATAATATGAAAACTAAATATAATGCAGAAGAAATGCTTAGTAGTAATATGTTTTATTATAGTCCACTTGACTTTTATGATTTTTATAGAACATATATGAATCCACTAGGTGCAAAACCAAGTACACTTCATAAATACTTAAAAAAGTTAGAAGACAATGGAAAACTAAAAGCAGTTATAACTCAAAATATAGATGGACTACATAAATTATCTGGAATTAAAACCGTATATGAATTACATGGTAGTGTATATGAAAATTATTGTTTAAAATGTAAAAAAAGTTATTCAGCAGAGCATATATTTAATAGTAGTGGAATACCAAAATGTAGTTGTGGTGGAGTTATTAAACCAAATGTTGTATTATATGGTGAAATGTTAAATGAAGATACAATGAATAATGCCATTAAATCAATAAGTAATGCAGAATTATTAATAGTAGCAGGTTCATCATTACTTGTATATCCTGCTAATCAAATGTTAAATTTATTTAAAGGTAAAAATTTTGTAATTATTAATAATAGTGAAACACCATATGATTATAAAGCAAATTTAGTAATTCATGATAATATAAAAAAAGTATTTGAAAAGTTAAAATAATTATCTAAAGTATTTCAAATACTTTTTTTTGTAATAATATTCATCTATTAATTCATTAAATTTTTTATTTTCAATTTTAATTAATTCAATTTTAGATTTTTTAGTTTTATTTAAATCTATTTCACTAGCACTTTTATTTTCTAAAAATACACTATATATTTCATAATTAAAATATGTAAATAAAGAAATAGAATTATTTATATTTGAAGATGAAAAAACTAATTTTGATAATAAAGTAACTATTTTAGATAATTCATCATAATTATAATCATTAATATTTTTATATTTTATTTTACTTTTTTTAAGTAATCTTTTTAATTGTGGAAAAAGTTTTGTATTTCTAATAAAATTATTAATTAATATTTTTTTAACATTCTTTTTATAATAATCATCATCTTCATTATCTATATCATTTATTGAAAATAGCATTTCAATTATTTCAAATTCATTTGTTGTAATAATTTTTTCAATTATAAAATTCATTTCATTAATTAGATTAATAAAGTTATTTTTAAATTCAATAATTATAAGATTTAATATAAATAAAAATTTTTCCATTAAAAAGTCATTTTTCTTTTCTTTTTTCTTAGCATTATTAATTTTATTTATAATGTCATTTAAATAATTAGATTCTAATACCATTAGTAAGTTAGGATCATAGTTTTTTATTTCATTTAAATATAAATTTTTTAATTTTTCTTTTGTCATATTAATATTTTCTCCTTCTTTAGATTTTTAAGTCGTATAATTTTTAATTTTAAGTTAATAATAATTTTGAACTCCTATCTACAATAGGAATTTTAAACTATAAAAAACTATTTTCATATATTATTTATCTAGTAGTAGTGTTTTTTGAATAGAGGTGAAGTTTTATGCAACTTAAGGCTAATAATTATGAGCCTAAAGAAATTATTAAGATAATTCGTGAGTGGACTGAACTTACACAAGCAGATTTTGCTAAAACTATTAACCGTAGTAAAAAGACTGTTGAAGCATATGAATATGGTAAAGCTAATTATAGTTTTGATATGTTTTTAAAAATTTGTAAATTACATGATATTGAAATAATAATCCGTAAAAAATAAAATGTAATTTATATTTGTTAAGTATAACAAATAATTAAAAAAAATGCTAATTTTTGCATCAAATCCCATTATTATGTCACGAAATATTAATAAGCTTAACATTTTGAGCTTATTTTTTAGTGCTTAAAAGTATATTTTAATTGATTTTAGTATTGTTCTATGCTATAATATTAGCTCATAAAAGTGAATATATTGTCAAATTTTGTTTCGTAGTGTTATAATTTTATTGAATAGAATTTTAATAGTTAAATTATTATTACAAATAAAGCAAAAAATGAATTTAATATATATGGAAAGGATATAATTAATATGAATAAAAATAATATAAATAGAAAAGTAAAATATTTTATAATTTTATTTTTAATGATAATATTACCTTTTAATGTAAATGCTAAAGAAGGTATAAGTTTAAAAGTTGACAAAAATGAATTAAAATCAAATGATGAGTTAAATCTTATTGTTGATTTAGAATATGATAAAGATTTATATGCTTTTCTTGCAAATCTTAGTTTTGATGAAAATGTTTTTGAAGTAATAAATACTAATAATTTTCAAGAACAAGATGAATGGTCAAATATTGTTTATAATGAAGAAAATAATAAATTTGCTTTATTAAATAAATCTGGAATGGTAAAATCACATTTATTTATGTTAAAATTATTTGTTAAAAATAATCCAGTACCAGGAAAAACAGAAATTGTTTTAAATAATCCTACTGCATCAGATGGTAAAAAAGATATTGAATTTAATAGTACAAGTATAACTTTAACAGTTGAAAATACTAGTGGTGAAAAGCCTAGTAATGCTTATTCAAATAATGTAGAAATTTTAGGAAATACATTTAGTATTTTAGCTATTAAACCATTTATAATTACTGGTATTGTTTTGATTGTTGCTTTAATCATTGGTCTTATTTTAATAAATATAAATATTTTAAAAGACAAATTAAAAATAAATGATGAATTAAGAAAAAAATTAAATATTATATTTGGTATACTTTTAGCATTATTTTCTATTGCTACTATAAGTTTAGTATTCATTATTAATTCTAGAGGAGATAGTAATAATGATGGAGTTAAAGATTATGATGATGCTAATAAAATTAATGAATATTTAATTGATATAACTAATGAAAAAAATAATACTCCTAATAAAGATTATGATGTTAATGGTGATGGACAAATCACTATAACAGACTCTGCTAAACAAGAAAAAGATACTACAAATAAAACTAATTATAAAGTTGAATTAAATCGTGTTAATAATAATAATGTTTATGTTGCTAAGAATGAAAATGCTAATTTAGAATTTAGTGCTACAATTAATCCAAATACCGTTAAAATAAAAGAAGTTTATATTGATGGGAAAGCATATAAAGTAGAAATAGATAAAAATAATTATAAAGTTTTAATGAAAATGCCTTCAACATCAGGTGTTTATGATTATACAATTACAAAAGTAATATTAACAAACGGAAGAGAAATAAATGTTAAAAATTTAAAATTTACTGTTGAAGTTTTAAAAACTGAACCAAAAATAGAAAACTTTAATTATAAAGATGGAAAAATTAATTTTAATATTAATGATAAAGATAAATCATTAAAATCTCTTCATATAAAAGTAGTAGAAGGAAAAGTTAATCTTCAAGATATAAAAAATAGTAAACTAGTTTTAGATAAAGATATTAATATTGAATCAAATAATATTTCATTAGATGCTTTATTAGAATTTGGTAAAGACTATACTATATTAATTAGTGGTAATTATGACTTAGATACTAATAAATTAGATTCTAATAGTAATTATTATAAAGATCAAAATTTATATTTTGATACTATTACAAATGGAGAAGTTAAAATTAATTTTATAACTGATTTAAATAATTTATATGTATCTCAAAATGAAAAAGTTAAATTATATTTTAAAGCAGAAATTAATCCAAAAACACTTAATCAAAAAATTAAAAAAATTGTAATTGATAATAAAGAATATGATGTATCTATTGATAAAAATGGAAACTATGTTCTTGAAATGGATGCAAATTCAAAATATGGAGAAGTAAAATCTAAAATAACTTCAGTTATTTTAGGTGATGATACTAAAGTATTATCTGAAATGAGTATTTCATATTTTACTCTAAAAGAAAAACCATCAGTTATTGATTTTATATATCATGAAAAAGAAGAAAGAATTACATTTGCTGTTGATGATAAAGATAAATCTCTTAGTAAAGCTAAAATTATTATAACTAAAATAGGAGAAAAAGAATCTGTTTTTGAACATGAATTAGATTTAAATCTAAGAGATTTTGCATATAGTGTAAAACTTGAACAAGGTTTTAAATATGATGTTAAAATAACAGGATATTATGATTTAGATAATGATAAAAATAATAATAAAAATGATTTTGACGGATCATTATTTAATTATGAATTAACTGTTTATGCTGTTAGTATTTCACATTTTAGAGAAAAAACATATTATGCAAATAAAGATAGTGAAGTAGAATTAAAATTCAATGCTAAAATTGTTCCAGGTGATAATATTGCTTATATTAATAAAGTTACTATTAATAATGAACCTTATGCACCAACTCATTATGATGATGGATCTTATGGAGTTATAGTAAAATCCCCATCTACAGCTGGAATAAAAGAATATAAAATAGATAAAATAACTTTAGATGATAATAAAATAACAGAAGAATTAATTTATAATATTGATGTATTAAAAGATAAACCTAAAGTAGAAAATTTCTTTATTGATGAATCAGAAGAAACACCAATTATTACATTTGATATTATAGATGAAGATAATGCATTAAAAAGCGATCCAGGTGAAGTAATTGTTAAATTTGAAAATCAAGAAGTAAAAAAATATCCTATTAAAAAAGGTAATAATAAGATTAGTTTAACTGATATTACATCATCTTTAGATAATGGAAGAATTTATACTGTTGATATTAAAGTTAATTATGATTTAGACTCTTCTAAAGATAATGGTTTACATGAACATACTGAATATTTAATTCAAAATCATGAAATTAAAATATATAAAATTAATCTAAAATTATCAGATAATAATTATTATTTTAGTAAAGAAGAAGAAAAACCAATTAATTTAACAGCAACAATTAATCCTGAAACTTCATTAAAAATAACTGCATTTATAATGAAAGATGGAACATTAGTAGAAGCTAATTATAAAAATGGAGCTTATAGTATTAATTTAATCGCGGCTAAAAATGCTGGAGAAGAAATATATAATATAGAAAAAGTATTATTAGGTGAAGATATAAAAGTAAAAGCCCCATTAGAAATTAAAATTGATGTCTTAAAAGATGTTCCTTATGTTAATAGAGTTAATATTGGTGAAGATAATAAAACATTAAGTTATGAATTAGTTGATGTTGATAATGCATTTAAAAATGGAACAATTACTATAAATGATAAATTAAATACAAATAATTTAACAAAAGATTTAAAATCAAAAGAAACACAATTTATAGATTATGATTTTAAAGATGAAGAAACTTATAGTATTAAAGTTATTGGTAGTTATGATTTAGATAGTATAGAAGGAGATAGCAATAATGTTCATGATAATATGAATATGTATGAGCATTCATTCTTAATAGGTGGAGAATATAATTTTACTTTAACTGATGTATCAATTACAGATGCTATTAAAGAAAACGAAAAACCAATCGTAACATTTACTAGTACTAATACAAAAGGATTAAAAATAGAAAAAGTTACTTTAAATGATAAAACATATAGTGTAAAAGAAAATAATAATAGATATGAAGTTGTAATAAATGATGCTGATATGAGTTTTAAAGAACATGAAGTAATATTTAATAGTGTAACATTAGGATTAAAAACATTTAAAAATAATGTTAATTTTAATGCAAGAGTACTTTCATATACTGTTTTGAAAAACTCACCAAGTATAACTAATATTAATCTTACTAATAATTCATCTGATAAAACTATAACAGCAAAATATAAAGTAAATGATGAAGATTATGCTATATCAAAATTAAAAGCTGTATTAGTTGATTCAACTGATAAAATAATCGCGACTGCTGATATTCCATTAGATGAAGCTACTATAGATGGAGAAAGTGTTGGAATAACTTTATCTTATGATAAAAATAAAGATGGTAAATATAGAGTTAAATTCCTAGCAGACTATAGTCTTTCAAATAAATATACATATACTAATCAAAATATAGGAGAAAATGAAATATTAACTCAAAGTGATGAAATATTTATAGAAGCAATTAGTTTAAAGAAATCTAAATATGTAAATAAAAATGTAAAAAATTACGAAATTAGTTATGATGTTTATGTTGGAGAAAATATAAAGACTAATAATAATAAAAGTTATACTAGACTTTCTATTGTAACAGTTAATGGAAAAAATTATATTCCAAATGGAGAATCAACTGATAAACCTAGAATTTATAAAGGAAAAATAGGTATTACTACACCAAGTGAATCAGGAGTTTTAACATTATCAGCTAGTAGAGTACAATTAGAATTAAATTCATATTATGATAAACAAAATGATTATTATTCAGTACCTAAAAAAGATATTGAAATTGAAGTATTAAAAGATAAACCAAAAATTGAAAATTTAAAAGTTAAAGAAGAAAATTATGATGAGGGAAGTGTAACTTTTGAATTTGATGTAAAACTAGATGACTCAGCAAAAGAAAATGATGAAAGCTTTATTAAAGGTAGTGTCATACTAGGAGAAGAAGAACATGAATTTAAAAGAAATCATAATACTATAAAATTTGAACATGTAAATAAAGATACTGACCTTGAATTAATATTTAAAGCAAGTTATGATTTAGATACAGACTACTTTAAAGAAAAAGATGGAATAGATGAAAATGAATTTACAAATGAAGAAATATATAAAACAAAATATGGTCTATTTATAACTAATAAATATGAAAACATGATTATAAGTGATGGAGTAGCTATTAGTAAAAATAACAATAAATATTTTGAAAAAAATGAAAAAGTTAAATTAAATTTCAAAGTAAGTGATGATTTAGATGAATTAAGTCTAAAGAAAGTATTTATAGGAAATAAGGAATATAATTTAACTAAAAAAGATGATGTATATGAGTTTACAATTGATGGATATAATACTTTTGGTGAAAAAGAAATAACTATTAGTGATATCACTTTAAGTAATGGTAAAAAAATTAAATTAAATAATCCTTATACTATAAAATTTGAAATATTAAAAGATATACCTAAAATCACAAATTATAAGTATGAAGTTAAAAATGATAAAATAAATATTACATCTATTCTAGTAGATAGTGATGCTTCTATAGATGGGGTAGCTAATGTTAAAATTACTACTGAAGATGGAACCATATTAATAGATGAAAGTTATAAAAATACATTTACTATTAATTTAGAAGATAAAGTAAGTAGATATTATGTATTAATAACTGCAAATTATGATAGAGACTTAGATGTAAAAAATGATAGTGAAAACTATAATAAAGATACAAAATTATTAGATGAAATAATTTCTTTGGAAATTAATGATGTTGAATTTAAAGATATCAATGATGTTAATTTATATAAAGTAACATCAAAAGATGGAAAAGAAGAAGTAACTCTTATTAATAAAGTATCAAAATCAGAAATTGATAGTAATAAAGAATCTTATTTTGTAGAAATTAATATGGATAATCTTAAGAGTATTAGAGTTAATATTAAAGCCGTAAAAGAAGAAAATGGACATTTAATATTTGTACTAGATTGTATGCATTCATCTATTAGAAATACTAACTCTAGTGATTTAATAATTGATTTTGGTGAAATAAATGATGGTAGTGCTATTAACGAGACACATCCTAAAGAAGCATTTGAAGCATTACTTAAAAAACTTAAATCTAATCAAGAAGTAACACTAACTAAAAACTATGATGCTAGTATGTTTAATGATGATAGTAGATATTATGTTGAAGAATACTCTTCTACTTTAAATGGTAATGGATTTACTATTAAAAATTTAAATAAACCTTTATTTAATAAAATAGATCATGCAACTATAAAAAATATTAAATTTGAAGATGTCACTATGCCATCAATTGCAAATGATGGTAATGGTACTGGTACTATTGCAAATAATTCAAATGAATCTACTATTGAAAATGTTATGGTTCACAATTATTATAAAGCAAATAATGAAGGTAGAGTTGGTATATTCTTTGGAAATGCAACTAATACAACAATTAAAAATAGTGCCGCTGATTCATTTAATATATATGCAGGATGGGCAAATCTACAACAAATAGGTGGATTTATTGGAAATGCAACTAATACAACAATTGAAAATAGTTATGCAAATGGTAAAATTCCTGGAGGATGGAATTTTAGATCAGGTCTTATAGGAATTGCTAATGGTTGTACAATAAAAAATAACATCATTAAAGTAGAAATTAATACTGGAATGGGTCTTGAAAATGTATTTGATATTGCATCAGGTAACAATAATACATTTACAAATAATATTAGTTTAACTACAGGATTTAATCATAGACCTGGAGGATTTAAAGAAAGTAAAAATAATTATTATGTAGATGATGAAAATGAAGTAGATATTAATGTTTCAGGATTTACAAAAATTACTAAAAATGCTATTAATAAACAATTCTTTATTGATAATGGATTTAGTGAAAAAATATGGAGTTTAGATAATGTATCTTATGAAAACATCCCAATATTCCAATATGAAAAGAAAAGAGAATATAAAGATGTTACTAATAGTGCATTTGCTGAAAATAATATAAATTTATATAATAATTTAATGAAATTAATGCCATATTATAAACTTGATAAAATAATTGATATAGCAAAAAATGTTAAAGATAGTAATTTAATTAATAAAGAGCTTACACATATTTTACCTGTTGATTCAAAAGGTAATATAGTAAATTATTTAACAAGTGATAATGTTAAAAAAATAAGTAAAATAAAATTAGTTTATAAAACTAATGAACATAAAGAATATAAAGTACTTTATGATAATACATATGATTTTGTAGCTAGTTATTATGTTCCAGAATTAAATATTAGTTATAATTATAGTAATTATATAATTAATGATGACTCACAAGTTGTAAATAATTTAACTAATTATTTAAAAGGATTAAAATATACTGAAAATTTAGATGTTTTAACACCTTCTATAGATAGTAGAATATATAAAGATTTTTATAATGATACAACAAAAAATGAATTAAAAGAATTTGTTCTTAAATTCTTATCTAATAGTAATTATACAAATACTTTAGATAACGATATAATTAATAATTATATTGAAAAGAGTGTTAAAGAAAATAATAAAATAGAAAAGGCACTTTATATGTATAATTATTTTAGAAGATTCTATGATTTAGATATAGATGGAATGAAATTATATGACTTTATGTTATTTAATATGGATGGCTTTGATAAATCATTAACACCAGATAAAATAATTGAATTATATTTTAGTGATGATAATAATTTTGCTACTTCTTCAACTGGAACAAAATATGCGACTGTTCTTGGAAGTTATACTAAACAAGATACTATTGCTAAATTTATAGAATATATGGTAACTGAATTTGGAGATGGAGATCTTGATGAATGGACTAGAAAACAATTTAAAGGTTATTTAGTTGAACTTCCAGTTAAAGGAATGGAAGATGAAATACAATATACTTTATGGGATCATTTTAGTAATGAAGATGCAAATTATAAACCACATCGTGCTTATGACATGATGTTACCAATTTTAACTCTTCCAAAAAATGCAGCTTATGTAATTTCTACTCCAGTTCAATATGTAATCGGAGCACAAAGAAGTTATATGGAAAATCCTGAAAGTGAATATGAACAAAGTATATTTAAAAGAAGAGTTAAGAGTTATGCTGATAGAATGAGTACTTATTATAATACAGCATATAAAATACTCGGGGATGCTAAGTTATTTAATGATATTCATACTTTCCATCTTGATAAGAGATATGCATATGATGAAAATGGTGTGCTTGTATATCAACAAGTTGGAACAGAAGAACCATTCCATAAAAACTTTAATGAAGTAACTAATCGTTGGCAAACTAGTGATGGAAATGCAGCTGTTGCTTGGGGAGATAGAATTGACTGGAGTGCAGAAGGACTAATGGATGGTTACATTGATAAAGACTTAGCTAAAGAATTAAATAAAGATATTCAAGAATATACATATCATACATTTACTCATGAAACAGCACATAATATTGATGCAAGACTATTCTTAAAAAATAATGGAAGAAGATTTGATGCTGGAGGAGAAGATTATGCTGATAGTAATTTAATGCAATCATTCGGACCAAATGATATTGTTATGAATTTATCAGTACATTTTGATGCAGATGAAAAAATAGGTTCAAGCTTAGATCCATCTAGAATAGATACACCAGAAAAAATACAAGATTTTTATGAAAAAGTATTTGAAACAATATATGTAATAGATTACATAGAAGCACAAGCATTCTTACAATTAAATTCATCTGATAAAGCTGAAATTGGTATTAAGGTTTCTTATCCAAATGAAGAGAAATATAAAGATGATGGTAATATATATCGTGCTCGTCAGACAACAGGTTATAGTCAAATACCATCTTCAGAATGGGATAAAATGCAATTAGATACAGTATATGACTTAATTGATAATAGAATTATGAAATATGCAGGAGTTTACTTATATGCATCAAGGGGTTCTAATTCATATGGAGGCGAAGGTATTAACACTGCTCACTGGTATCAACCATATAACCCTTATGGTAGACCTGATTCTTATGCATTAAAATGGATAGCTTATGAAATGCTTGGTTATAAAGGATATCAAGATGGTTATGTAGAATATTATAGTAATATCCATTCTGTAAAAGAAAAAATTTATAATGAGCTAGAAGATCCATCAAAAGGATATACTGAAGTAAATTATAAGACAGATAATATGGCTATTAAAACTATTTCAAATGGCAAATATGAGAATTTTGATGAATACAAAAAAGCTAGATTTGCACAAACTGAAGATAATTTACCATATCTAAAAGGTATTGATGTAAATAAATATGTTCAAGAATTATATGATGCTTTAGTAAAAGATGCTGAATCTACAAGAGTTGATTTAGCAGCTAAAATGGAAAGAGAACCAAATTGCTTACAAAATTATTGGTGTCGTGTAGATGTTACTAATAGAAGAAGCTATCCAAATAGTACTAAAGTAAGACAAGATATTTATTATACTCTTAAAAATTTAACTCATGATTTTGAAGATGAAATTTTTGCAGATGAAGTACAACAAGAAATAAATTTTAAAGTAAATAAATAAAATAGATTTTTGAATAAAAATATGATAAAATTTAATCATTGACAAAGAAGGAAAGAGAGAGATATTGATTTTAAAGAGAGTTAGTGGTAGGTGTAAACTAATAATGAGATACTCAAAAATGGTTCTGGAGTCAAACGTATATTAATACCGCGTTAAGGTATTATAAGATGATTATAAAGTCATGAATTAAGGTGGTACCACGGGAAAATCTCGTCCTTTAGTTTATGACTTTTTTATTTTAAAGGAGGAATAAAATGGAAAAGAAAAAGTTTTATATAACAACACCAATATATTATCCAAGTGCTGAATTTCATATTGGACATTGTTATACTACAATAATTGCTGATGCTATTGCTAGATACAAAAGACTTTCAGGATATGATGTGTTTTTTCAAACTGGTACTGATGAACATGGACAAAAAATAGAAAAGAAAGCAGAAGAGGCAGGAGTAAGTCCAATTGATTATGTAAATCCAATTATTGAAAATGCGAAAGATTTATGGAGTAAACTTGGTATTTCTTATGATTACTTTATTAGAACTACAGATGAAGATCATGAAAAAAGAGTACAAGAAATATTTAAAATTATGTATGATAAAGGAGACATATATAAAGGAGAATATAAAGGTCTTTATTGTACACCTTGTGAATCATTTTGGACTGAAAGTCAATTAGATGAAAATGGAAAATGTCCAGATTGTCATAGAGATGTTCATGAAGTAAAAGAAGAAGCATACTTTTTTAGATTATCAAAATATCAAGATAAATTAGTTGAATTTTATGATAAAAATCCTAATTTTATACAACCAATAAGTAGAAAAAATGAAATGCTAAATAATTTCATTAAACCAGGTCTTGAAGATTTATGTGTATCTCGTACTTCATTTAAATGGGGAATACCAGTAACATTTGATGATAAACATGTAATTTATGTATGGATTGATGCATTATCAAACTATATCACTTCACTTGGATATCCTGATACTAATAGTGAATTGTTTAAAAAATATTGGCCAGCTGATTTACATTTAGTTGGAAAAGAAATAGTAAGATTTCATACAATTATTTGGCCTTGTATGTTAATGAGTTTAGGTCTTGAATTACCTCGTCAAGTATTTGGTCATGGATGGTTAATTATAGATGGTGGTAAAATATCTAAATCAACTGGAAACTATAAAGATCCAAGAGAATATATTAATGAATATGGAGTAGATGCAGTAAGATATTTTGCATTAAGAGAAGTTCCATTTGGAAATGATGGTAATTTTAGTGAAGAAGCATTAATTGCAAGAACTAATGCTGATCTTGTAAATACACTTGGAAATTTAGTTAATAGAACTATCGCGATGAGTAAAAAATATTTTGATTCAAAAGTTGAAAATCCAGCTGTATACGAGCCTGTTGATGATGCACTTATTAATTATGCTAAAATGTTACCAGGTATTGTAGAAAATAAAATGAATTCATTAAAAGTAAATGAAGCACTTGAAGATATATTTGAATTATTAAAAAGAAGTAATAAATATATAGATGATACAACACCATGGGTACTAGCTAAAGATGAAAAAAATACTGATAGACTTAAAACAGTATTATATAATTTACTTGAAAGTATAAGAATTAGTGCAATATTATTAAATGCATTTATTCCAAATACAAGTGAAAGAATATTTAAAATGTTAAATACTAAAAATATAACATTTGATACATTAGAATTTGGTTCTTTAGAAACAAATATTATATTAAATGAAGCAGAAATTTTATTTAATAGAATTGATACAAATAAGTAAATAACTTAAAAATGATGATTTATTAATACTTTATCATCATTTTTATTTACTTTTTAAATAATAATATTTTATAATATTAGCTATGAAGCAAATTTATAAGTATATAATTGTAACTTTTATATTCATAATACTAATGTTAAGTGTATTATTCTTTTTTATGGGTAAATATAATGGTATTCATACAATAAATAAATCTAAAGAAATGTTAAAATATTTATATATGCTAAATGAAGGTAATTATTTATATAAAGATGGTTTTGTATTTAGTGAAAATGGATCTTTATTAAAAGAAAAATATTATTTTGATGGGAATGGAATTATTAATATTGATAAATATAAAAATGTTAGATTTAAAATAAATTCAAATAATAAATGTGTAAGTAAAACATATTTAGGTAATATTGAAATATTAGATGGTAAATGTAAAGATTTTGAAAATATTGATGTAGAAATTATAAGAAATAATAAAATTATATCATTTTCATCTAATAAAACTAATTTAGAATATATGTTATCAAATAGTGATGATTTTAAAGGTAATTGGATAAAACAAGATTATAAAGATAATATTATATTAAATTCATATACTGTAGGTAATAATTATATTTGGTTTAAAGATAAAGATGGAAATATTAGTGATGTAATTGAATTTAAAGTAGATTGTTTAAATTCATTTAAAACAGAATATAATAGTGAACTTTATTATTGTAGTGGATCTGTTGTAATACTTGATAGTATAGAATGGTTAGTTTTAGACGATACTAATAATGATATTACACTTATGAAATATACACCAATAGATGAAAAAATATCACATTGTTTAAATGAAGAAAGTGAATTTTGCTATTATACTAAAGACAGTAGAGTTTCTTATAAATGGAGTAACTCATATATAAATTATTATTTAAATAATGTATATATTAATAATTTAGGAGAAAATATAAGAAATAAATTAGTTTCAAAAGAAATATGTGATGAATATGATAATTATAGTTGCAATAATGAAAATTGTGGTGGACTTACAAAAGAAATGATTGATAAAAATAATTATACTTGTTCATCTTATACTAATAGTAAAATAAAAATTATTTCTTATGATGAGTATAATAGAGCATATCAAAAAATAGAAGATAAAGATTTAATAACAGGTAATTATTTTGCTATTAATTCATATCAAAAAGATAAAGGAACTTCTATACAAAATAATGGAGAATTTTATATATTAGAAAATTTAACTAATGATTTAGATATAAAACCATTAATTACATTATCAAAAATAAATTAAAAATATTAATTTACTTGAATTTTTTGTCAATAATTGGTATTATTATTTTAGAAAATATAGGAGAATATAAATTATGGATGATAAAGGTCAATCAATATTTCTTTCAATAATTGGTATTGCTACATTATTAGTTGCTATAATCGGTGCTACTTTTGCATGGTTTAGTATTAATGTAAGTGGTAATGAAAATCCAGCTAATATTGGTATTTCATCACCAAATTTAGGTCAAGTAAACTTTAATGATGGAATTACTATTGATATGAAAGAGCTTGTTCCTGGTTCATCTACTAAAAAGACTTTTACAATAAGTCAAACAGATCCAGCTGCAACTGGTCAAATTAAATATAATATAATATTAAATGTAGAATCAAATACATTAACTCCTAATGCAGATGGTCAATTTGTTCATTCTTTAACTGGAACTGGTAATGCAAATGGTGGTACTCTTGCAAAAATTGAATCTAAAGAAGTCCCTACAGAAAGTACAATTATTGGTAGTGGAGTTATTGAAGGTTATGAAGCTCATACTTATGAATATACAATAGGACTTAATTATGTAGATGCAGATCAAAATGCTGCACAAGGAAAAGAATTTAGTGGATACTTATCAGTTCAAATTGCAGATGAATCTAAATATCCAAAAAAATAAAATATTGTAAAATTTAAGTGAAGTAATTCACTTTTTTAATTGCCTTTATTGTAAACTAATTATAAATTTGTTATCATAAAAATATGAATAAGGAGGATAGCTATGAGTAAAAATAAACCTAAAAAGTTTAATATAATGTTATATTTAATAGTTTTATTAGCAGTTTTTTCAATGTTTATAGCAACTTCTTATGCATATTATAAAAAGGTAATTAAAGATAAAGATAATTCAAATGTTAATGTTAAATATGTTAATATGTTAACTACATTTTATAGTCCTGATCAAATAAATGGATATAATATTAAACCTGGTTTTGAAAAAGAAGTAGAGTTTACTATAGAAAATTCAAGTGAAGATGCAATAGGTAAATATAAAATTAGTTTTGAAATTATAACACCACTTTCAAATATGGTTGATGATGATTTTGCTTATACTTTAGAAGGTACTTCTGATAGTAAAGATAATTCAAATATAGTAATTAATAGAAATGAAACACCAATTCCAGTTTTAAATAGAGATATTGGCTCAGGAAGTATTACTCCTAAAAATAAACATACATATAAAATGGTTTTGAAATTAAAAGATACAGCTGATATGACAAAATATTCTTCTAAAAATTATTTATTTGCTGCTAAAATCAAAATAAGTAATGATGTAACAGGGTGAAAATATGGAAGAAGACAAGGTAATAAAAAGAAAAAGAATTTTTAGAATGGTATATAGAGTAATAAGTTATACATTCATTGTTTTATTAATGTTAGTTGCTTCATTTTGTATATTATATGTAACAGCAGGTAAAATTGCTGAAAAGAAAGGTGAAAATCCTCCTTTTGGTTTATATACAATTATAAGTCCAAGTATGACACCAAATATTAATGTTTATGATGTTGTTTTTATAAAAAAAATAGATACAAGTAAGTTAAAAGTAAATGATGTAATAACATTTTATTCAACTAATTCATATTTTGGTGGTACTCCTATAACACATAGAATTGTAGAAATATTAAATGTACCAGATGTAGGTGTTATGTATAGAGTAAAAGGGGATGCTAATGAAGTTGCAGATGAAGAAAAAGTATATCCTAATAATGTAATAGGAAAAGTAATGTTTAAAATTCCACAATTAGGAAAAGTTCAATTCTTTTTAGCATCTAAAAAAGGATGGTTATTTGCAATATTGATACCTGCAAGTGTTATATTAATTTATGATATAGTAAAACTAGTTAAATTAATAATTTTAAGAAATAAATTAATGCATTTTGGATCAAATAGTTTATAAGAAAAAAAGTTTTTTGAAAAAATTATTCAAAAAACTTTTTATTATCTATAAGTCTTTTATCATTAGGATTCATTTCTATTGCTATATCTAAATATTTTTTACCTTCTTCTTTATTTCCAATATAATAATAACATATACTAAGAACATCGTAAATTGTTTCATTCCATGAAAATAATTCATTTATATATGAAAGAGCATGACTTTTTATTTTTAAAGCTTCAAGTCCATACTTAATTGCTTCATTATAATTTTTTAAATTATATTCAAGTAACATTCGCTCAACATAAGGATCTCTTAAATATGGGGCTTCATTTATTGCTTTATCAAGCCACATTCTTGCTTCATCATACCTTTTTAAATTAATGTAGCTACGAGATATAAATCTCATTGATGCACATCTTTCATCTTTCCAAGTTGCTGTCTTTAAATTTAAATGTTTAATTAATGTATCAATACATTCATTCCATTTGTGATAATACATATATTCTCTTCCAAGATAATGCATATTCCTATCATCTAAAGGATTTTCTTTAACAGATAATTCTAGAAGTGGTAAATAAGAACTTCTAGATTTTTCATTATCAGGATAGTGATTAATTATTAAATCATTACAAGTTTTATATATTTCTTTATCATCACCTACATAATTTAATACTTCATGTACTGGATGAGTCCACTTATAAACATTATTTTTATGTATTTTGTCTGCATAAAAACTTATTAATGGATTATTATTTTCATCAAGTTTCCAATTATATTTATAATGTAATCTAGTAGTATTTTCATCCCATATTTGATTTAATTTTTCTACCCAGCCATCTGTCATTATTTCATCTAAATCTAAACAAATACAAATATCAGTATCTTTAGGTATTAATTTTAATGATTCATTTCTAGCTGTATCAAATCTCCAAGGTTTAATTTTTTTAACTTTAACTTTTACACCAAGACTTTTTAGTTCTTTAACAGTATTATCAGTAGAACCTGTATCTAATACACAAATATATGTTGCATCTTTAATTGAATTATACCAACGACGAACAAATTTCTCTTCATTTTTACTTATAGCATAAACACAAATTTTATATTTATTCATTTTCTATGCTGCTGCACCAGCTGGTCCAGTAGGTCCTTGTGGTATTGTTAAATTTAATGTATAGTTTGGAGATGTACCAGTAATTTCAGCTGCTGCATCACTTCCAGGTGCTCCAGTTGTTACAGTTCCTAATGTTAAAGTTATAGGCTCAGCATCAGCACCAGTAGCTCCAGTAGCTCCAGTAGCACCAGTTGCCCCAGTAGGTCCAATATCACCTTGAGGCCCTTGAGGTCCTGCTTCACCTGTTGCACCTGTAGCTCCGGTTGCTCCAGTAGCACCTGTTGGTCCAGTAGGTCCAATATCACCTTGAGGTCCTTGAGGTCCAACTTCACCAGTAGCTCCAGTAGCCCCAGTTGCCCCAGTAGGTCCAGTAGCTCCAGTAAGTCCAATTAATCCTTGAATTCCTTGTGGCCCTGTTGCTCCTGTTGCTCCAGTTGCTCCTGTTGGTCCAGTAGCTCCAGTAGGCCCAATTAGTCCTTGGATTCCTTGTGGTCCTGTTGCTCCAGTAGGCCCAGTAGCACCTGTTGGTCCACCTGCAGGTCCAGTAGGCCCAGTAGGTCCAGTGGGACCATAGCAAGTATATGTATATATTGGTTGTTGTATATTACAATTTTTCATTTTTACCTCCCACTATAATATATTTAATATTTAATTTATAGTGTGAGTAAAAAACTATAAAAAAGAAGAATTATATTAATTTTTTAGTATATTGTTTATAACAATTCTTAATTAAATCTAATTCTTCTGTTTTTAAAATTTCATTAAATATTATTGATTGATAAATTAAATAGTTTTCATCATAATCATTAAAGTATTTTTTTAGAACATATAAATTTCTTAATACTTTATTTCTAGAAATAATTACACCATAAAAGTTATAATTTCCTATTTCTTCATCTAAAAATAATTCATCTAACAATTTAACATTATCATCTACTTGATATAATTCTAATCTTTCATTATTTTTAAGTATTTCTTCCATTTCATTATTTATTTCATATTGAGTTGAGTTTTCAATTAATTCATCTAACATTTCATTTGGAACAAAGAATGAATTTCCATTTATAATATTATAATTAATTTTAGAATCAACAATTATATCATAACCAAATTCTTCATAAATTAATAATCTTTTAATTATATTATTAATTTCTTCATTATTTGCTTTTATTTTTATAATTTGATCTATTGGTAAACCATTTTCAATAGCAAAATCTAATAAATCAAATAAACTTGGTTCATTTATTAAATTAAATACTTCTTCATTATTTTTTAAATTTAAATTATAATTTTCAGCAAGTTTAATTCTTTTATAAAGTTCATTACTATCTAATAAAAGAATATTTGGATTATAATATTCACTATTAAATTGTGCTTGATTATCTTTTAATAATTTAAAATTATTATTAGCAATTTCACTTAAACCATAAGGCTTTTTATCACTTTTATCAATTAATATTTGTGGGTGTTTTATTAAAAACTCAATATCAATAGCAGATGTTTTAAAATAAGAAATTAAAGATATAATATTTTTTTTATCACTTGATAATAAAGTTGTTAAACATTTTTTATCAGTTATTTTTGAAATAGGGAAATTATTTTGTTTAATTATATTAAGTATTTCACTTAAATTTTCTTTATCTAAATTTAATCTTTCAATATAATCAATAAATATTGGATGAACATTTAATTCCATTAATAATTCATATATATCTGAATGTTTTAAACTATTTTTTTCTTCTAATAATTCATTATATAATTTTTTTTGTTCTTCAAACACTTTTAAAATAAGTTCTTTTTGTATTTCAAAAGAGAAAACTTTCCAATAATTTTCTATTTCAGTAAATCTTTCATTTCTATTTAATTTGTCTAAGATATTTTGATAATTTAATAATAATTTTTTATTTCTTTTTAATTCTTTTTGACATTCTAGTAAATGATTTTGTAATTTTGATAATACTAATTGATAATTACTAGTTTTTCTATATGTATCAAGTTGAGTTTTAACATATTTATTAATTTTATCTTTTTCAATATTCTCTTCTTTTATTTTTTGATTTATTTTATTATTGTAAGATTTTAATTCTAATAATTCTAACCAATCTAATATTAATTGAGAGTTAGATTCATTGTATTGATTTAAAAAGTCAACTAATTCGTTATATTTAGAAATAGTCAATACTATACTAGTAAGTCCACTATTATATTGTTTTGAAATTGCTAGTTTAAAATAAGAAATAAATTTAGTTAAATCAGTTGTTGGATTTTCTATAAAAAACTTATCAATAAATTTTTGAATTTTATCAATTTCATTAAAAGAAATTTGAGGTAAATGTATTTTTATTAATAGAGTAAATAACTCTCCATTACTAATATTTTCTATTGTAGATGGTGAATTATTTGAATATTTACTAAATGTATTAATAAAAAATTCATTATATTTAATTTCTTCTTTATTTTTAATTGATATCATTTCATTTTCTATTAATTTAATTAAATCCATATTATTCACCCCTTAAAAGTTTTAATGCTTTTTGAGTTTTTTCTTGTTGCTCATCTAAGAAAGATTGATCATTAATTTTTGATGAAATTAAATCTTTTAATAAATTTGCTCTTGCATAACGATTTAATACAAATATAGATTCTGATTTTGACCAATCTGTTTTTTTATTTAAAGCACCTAAAACAATATAAATATTATCAGTAATATTCATAATATATATTCTTGCTTGATGCATTTTATTTTTAATACATGATAAGTTTTTATAATTAGCCATATGTTTAATAAAAGTTTCTTTCCCTGAAATAAAAGATTCAAAGATTTTTAAGAAGTTTATATATAACTCAGTTGGTAATTTTAAAATATCTTGATGAAAGTATGTATTTCCATTAGGTGTTTCTAAATAAATAAGTATAGGTGGTTCATTAGTTATAACATCTTCTTCATTTTCATTATCTTGACGATTACTTTTTATAGTTTCAAAAATATATCTTGCTTTTTCTAATTCTATTTTTAATTCTTTAAGTTCATCAGATGTAAGTTCATTATAAAAATTTAACATATAATTATTTAAAAAAACAATATCTTTAAGATAATGAACTAATAATTCATTTATAATTGAATGATAATTAGAATTATCTTTTGAAGGTAATAGAGAAGTTATATCCATATTGGTACAACTATTAATTGATAAAATTATTTCTTTTGCTTTTTTACTTAATTCATTATCAGTATTATCACTTTTATCTTCATCTTTATATTCTTCATAATTAGACATATTAAAATTAAATTCTCTAGTTTTTTTATTACTAGATTTAATAAAACTAATATCATTTTTTAATCTTGAAATAATTTTTTTGTTGTATTCAAAAACTAAATTTAAAAATTCAACATATTCTTTATCATCTAAAATATTTAATTTTTGAGCTAATTCTATTGGATTTTGAATATATTCTTCATTAGCAATTTTACTTAGTTCTTCTATAGTCATTTTAATTCACCTTTTTCCCCTCTTAAAAAGTTACTATATTATACCATAAAAATGGTTAAATTTCAATAAAAAACATATTTCTATAAAGAAATATAAAAAAGTAAAGAATAAATGTAAATTTTCTTTACTTTTTTGATATTAACAATACTATCTTATACATAACAAATGAAATAATTGTAAGTAAGAATATTCCACTCATTACTAGATTTAAATTAAATACTTGAGAACCATATAATATTAAATATCCAATTCCTGCTTTTGAAGTTAAAAATTCTCCAGTAATAACCCCAATTAAACACATAGAAATATTTATTTTAAATGTATTTAATATTATATCTTTATTAGATGGAATTACAACATTTAAAAGTATATCTTTTTTACTAGCATTAAATGTATTTAATAACTTTATTTTTAATTTATCGGTATTTTTAAAGCCATTATAAATAGTTTGGATACTAACAATAATAGAAATTAATACTGATATAGTAATAATACTTTTAGTATTAGCACCAATCCATATTATAATAATTGGGCCAAGAGCTACTTTAGGTAATGAATTCAATATAGTTAAATATGGGTCTAAAACTTTTGATAAAAAATCAAAATTATATAATATTATTGCTATTAAAATAGATACAATACTAGTTATTAAAAATGCAATAATTGTTTCTTTAACACTAACCCATATATGTAAAAATAAATTATTTTGATTATATAAACTAATTAATGTATTTATTATATTTTTAGGTGAGCTTGTAATAAATGTATTAATTAAGTTTTTATCTGCAAGTACTTGCCATATAACTATAAATAAAACTGCTATTAATATTTGGCATAATATTACTTTAAATTTATTAATTTTTAATTTTTTAATATAGTTTTTATATTCTTTTGACATTATTTATCAATTTCCTTCCAAATAATGTCATAGTAAATAGAAAATTCTTTTGCTTTTCTATTTTCTATTGGGGATTTTTTATTTGTAAGTTCAATATTATGAATATTTTTAATAGTAGATGGTCTTTTACTAAAAACAATTATTCTATCACAACTTGCGATAGCCTCTGATAAATCATGAGTTACAATAATAACTGTTTTCTTTTCTTCTTTAATTATATTATAAACATCATTACCAACACTTAATCTTGTTTGATAATCAAGAGCAGAATAAGGTTCATCAAGCAATAATATATCAGGTTTAGTAGCAAGAGTACGAATAAGAGCTAATCTTTGTTTCATACCACCAGAAAGTTCATTTGGATATTTATTTCTAAAATCATATAAGCCATATTTTTTAAGTAAATTTAAAACATAATTTTTATTTTCTTGATTTAATTTTTTAGATATTTTAAGTCCTAACAAAGCATTATCTAATATAGTAAGCCATGGAAATAATGCATCTTCTTGAAACATATATCCAATTTTAATACCATCTTTAATATATATTTTACCTTTATATTCTTTATCTAACCCTGAAATTATATTTAATATAGAACTTTTGCCACATCCAGATGGACCTATTATTCCTAAAAATTCACCTTCATATAAATCAAATGATATATTATCTAAAGCATTAGTTTCTCCATTAAGTGAATAATATGATTTAGATACATTATTTACTGATAAAATTTTATTTGTTAAATTCATTAGTAATAAGATCTTCTACATTGATTCTTTTATCTATTGTTTTACCATAAATCATAATATCAACAAGTCTATTATAGTCTTTAGTATTTACATAAGTACTATCATACCATGAGTCTGCAGTTTTATATCTATCAACTATTTTTATTAAATCTTCTAATGAAGTATCTGGAAATTGATTAATAATTGCATTAGCAATAGTTTTACTATCATTTTCTTTTACAAATTTTAATCCCTTATTTAGAGCATTATTAAATCTTTGTATTAAATCTTTATTTTCTTTTATATATTCTTCTCTTGCATAAAATGCTGTATATGGAACAGTACCTGTTAGTTTACCAAGGGAAGATAGAACACAACCATATCCTTCATTTTCTAAAGCTGTAGCATTAGGTTCTCTTAATGTTATATAAGAAAGTCAGTAAATAATTGTAATAATTTACTCTTAAATATACATATTTTTTAATATGAAAAGTAAAAATAAAAAAGTTATTTATGAATTATCACTAATTATAAATAAAGAAATGTTAGAAGATAATTATATTTCTTATAAAACATATAAATATACTGAAGATAATATTTTAAAAAAATTAAATAATTTGAGGTGATCTTTTGGATTTATATAAAATAAGAAATGAATTAAATATGGGAGTGCCACTATCAAACATTAAACTTAGAGTAACAGATTATGTAAGAGTATCAACTGATTCATTAGAACAAAAGAAATCATTAAATAATCAAAAAGAACACTTTTATGAATATATAAAATCTAATCCTAATTGGACTTATGTAAAAGGATATATAGATGATGGTATAAGTGGAACTAGTGATATTAAAAGAGATAATTTTATGAAAATGATAGAGGATGCAAGCCGTAATAAATTTGATTTAATTATTACAAAAGAAATATCAAGATTTTCAAGAAATACTTTAGATAGTATAAAATATACAAGAGAATTACTTTCATATGGAGTAGCTGTACTATTTGTAAATGATAATATAAATACAGCACTTAGTGATTCAGAATTAAGACTTACAATTATGGCATCAATGGCACAAGATGAAGTAAGAAGACTATCTGAAAGAGTAAAGTTTGGTATGAAAAGAGCAATTAAAAATGGAGAAATTCTTGGTAATGATATGATGTATGGATATAAAAAAGATAAAATAAATAATACACTTAAAATAGTAGAAAAAGAAGCTAGTATAGTAAGAAAAATATATGAAATGTATACAATAGATAATTTATCACTTACTAAAATAGTAAAAAAATTAAATGAATTAAATATAAAAACAAGTTTTAATAATAAATGGAGTGTATCTACTATATCAAGAATGATAGAAAATCCAAAATATAAAGGATATTATTGTGCTAATAAAACTCATGTTGTTGATTATATGACTAAAAGAGTAGATTATTTAAATAAAAATAAATGGATTATATATAAAGATAATATTAAAGTTCCACCAATAATTAGTGAAGAATTATGGCAAAGAGCAAATATATTACTTAATAAAAGAAAAAAGAAAATTAATAAAAAACTATATTTATATTCAAATAAAATATATTGTAAAAATGATAAATCATTATTTTATAGAAGAATATTTAGAAAAAATAATAAAGATGTAACTTGGGTATGCAGTGGATATTTAAAAAAAGGTAAAAAGTATTGTGATAGTCCAAATATTAGAGAAAGTGAATTAAATAAAATAATGTATGATTTGATAGATAATTTAAATATTGATTTTAAAGAAATAGAAGAAATACTATTAAAGAATTATAATTATTATGAAAATGATGATACTAATAAAAAAGAAAAACTAGAAAATAAAATTAAATATTTAAATTTAAAGAAAGAAAAAATATTAGAACTTAATTTAGAAAATAGTTTATCTAATAAAGAATTTAAAAATAAAAATAGTGAATTAAATAATGAAATATTAGAATTAAAAAATAAATTAAATCATTTAAATTCTAAGAATAAAATAAATTATAAACAAAAATTAAATAATAAAATAAATAATATAAACAAAGAAAAAATAATAAATTTAATATTAAAATATATTGAAGTATATAAAATAGATAATATAATTAATTTAGATATATATTTAAATTATAAAAATGAAATATATCTAAACAAAGAATATAAATTTAAAAGAGGGTATGATACTAAAAGTACTAAAAGATATAATGTTTTTTACAAAATTAGTGTATATTTTGTTGATAATTAACTTTTTTATAAGTATAATAAATACTTGTAATTTAAAGGAGATAATATGATTGAAGAAATAATTAATAACTTTAATATAGAAGGAAAGATTATTAAAATTGAAGAAAACACTTCAGGTAATATTAATAGTACATATGCAGTAACTATGGAATTAGAAGATGGTTCATTTAAAAAATATTTAGTTCAAAAAATTAATACAAATGTTTTTTCAGAACCATATAAACTAATGAAAAATATTGAAAATATTACAGATTATTTAGAAATGCAAATGCAAAAAGAAGGAGACTATACTCATAAAGTTTTAAAAGTTATTAAAACTAAAAATAATAAATCACTTTGTTATATAGAACCACATCCAGGTGAAAGACAATATTATAGAATTTATGAATATATTGATAATGCAATTGCATATGATACATCAACTGATCCAAATATTGTATATAATACAGGAAAAGCTTTTGGCAATTTTCAAAGATTACTTAGAAATTATCCTATTAAAAGATTAACTGAAACCATTAAAGACTTTCATATTACAGATAAAAGATATAAACAATTAATGGATGATATTAAGATAGATTCAGAAGGAAGAGCAATAGAAGTAGCACCTGAAATAGTATTTATATTAATGAGAGAGGAAATATGCTCTTTAATAACTGAAGAATTAGGAAGTGATTCAATTCCTCTTAGAGTTACACATAATGATACTAAAGTTAATAATGTTATGATGAATAAAGATACAAATGATTATCTTGCAGTAATAGACCTAGATACAGTAATGCCGGGAAGTATGTTATTTGATTATGGAGATGGAGTAAGAAGTACTGCGGCTAATGCTAAAGAAGATGAAACTGATTTAAGTAAAGTATATTTAAACTTAGAATTATTTAAGTCTTATACTAGGGGTTATTTAAGTGAAATGGCAAATTATATTACTTATGAAGAACTTTCTCTAATGGCAGAATCAATTAGAATAATTACATTAGAATTAGCAATTAGATTTTTAAATGATTATATTAATGGAGATACATACTTTAAAATAAATTATGAAAAACATAATTTAGATAGAGCAAGAAATCAAATAGCATTAGTAAAAGATATAGAAAATAAAATGGAATATATTAAACATTATATAAAAGAATGTTATGAAGAGTATACTACAGAAAATAACTTTGTAAAGAAATTAAGTAAAATGTAAAATAAAAGTCAAGTTGAAATAAAAATCAATTTGACTTTTTATTAGAATTATAATACTAAATTATTATCATTGCACTTTGCTCAAATAAGTTTACAAAGTCACCTTGACCACCTATAAAAGCACCGGTAAGTCCAGCAAATTCTACACTTGTATCAATGTTTACTTTGCTTTTATCAATATTTGCTTCTTTTAGGGCATATTCAAACATCATAAGTGGCATACCAGCACTTCTTCCAGCTAAAACTGTTTTTCCAATTAACTTGTCCATTGTAAAGTTGTCTTTTAATTTACAGTCTCCTACTAAGAATTGTCCATCTCTTTTAGTTAGTGATGCAAATGTTAATAATTTTTGTTTTGAATTATTATAAACATAAATAGTTGCTTCAGGTCCAGAAAATCCAATATCAGCATCTTTTGATATTACAGCTGTTGCCACTTTATCAGCTCCCGGAGTTAATAATACTTCAACATCAATATTTTCATCTTTAAAATATCCTTTTTCTATAGATACATACCATGGAGCATAAAATACTGAATGTGTAACTTCACTAACAACAACTTTATCAAGTTTATTTTCATCTTTATTTTTTACATTAATTCCTACTATTATACTAAGTGTAATAATAATCATAATCACTACTATAGTTAAAATTAATTTTTTCATAAGTTACCTCTCTTTCTTTCATAGTATTATATTCTAAACATTATCATTTGTTATAAATTTACTATTTTTAAAAATGTTTGCTATAAAAAAAATAAAATAAATGTTATAATTTTTTAAGAGGTAAATAGTATGACATTAAACGAAAAACAAATTGAAGCAATTGAACATAAAGATGGACCTTGTTTAGTACTAGCAGGAGCTGGAAGTGGTAAAACAAGAGTACTGACAGAAAGAATAATAAAATTAATTGATGAAGGAGTAAGTCCTTATAATATTTTAGCTATAACATTTACAAATAAAGCTGCTAAAGAAATGAGAGATAGAGTAGAATTAAAATTAGGTACTAGTACTGATTCTATTTTTATTGGAACTTTTCACTCTTTTGGACTTAGAATATTAAGAGAAAATTATAGAGAAGTAGGGTATACTTCTAATATTACAATACTTGATAGTGATGATACTAAATCATTAATAAAAAGAATAATAAAAGAAATGGATTTAGATCCAAAAGATTATGATATAAAACATATAATATCAAGAATTAGTAGTTCTAAAAATGATGGGATTACACCCGCTGAATATAATAGGCTATTTTTAAAAGAAGATGATAAAGTAATAGCTGTTATATATGAAAAATACTTAAAATTATTAAAAGAAAATAATTCTGTTGATTTTGATGATTTATTATTAAAGCCAGTAGAATTATTTAAAAAATATCCAGAAATATTAAATAAATATCAAACAAGATTTCAATATATTTTAGTGGATGAATATCAAGATACTAATAGTATTCAATATGAATTATGTAAGATGTTAGCAAGTAAATATAAAAATATATTTGTAGTAGGGGATGCTAATCAATCAATTTATTCATGGAGAAATGCTGACTATAGGAATATATTAAATTTTGAAAAAGATTATAAAACCGCAAAAGTAGTTTTACTTGAAGAAAATTATAGAAGTACAAATAATATTTTAAAGGCAGCAAATTCTGTTATTAAAAATAATAATGAAGGTAAAAAATTAAATCTTTGGACTTCTTCTGGTGATGGAGAAAAAATAGATTATATAAGAGTAGATGATGAAATAAAAGAAGCTCATTATGTTACAGCTAAAATAAGAGATTTAGTATCTCTTGGATACAATTATAATGACTTTGCTGTTCTTTATAGAACTAATGCTCAAAGTAGAGTTATTGAAGATGAATTTTTAAGAAGTAATATTCCATATAATATTATAGGTAGTTATTACTTTTATAGTAGAAAAGAAATAAAAGATTTAATCGCATATTTAAACTTAATTTATAATACAAATGATTCAGTAAGTTTAGAAAGAGTTATTAATACTCCAAAAAGAGGAATTGGTACTAAAACAATAGAATCTTTAAGAGAAAAAGCACAGTTAAATAACATATCTATGTTTGATGCGATTGATTCTGGAAAAGAACTAGAATGGAAAAACATAATACTAGAATTAAAAGAAGATTCAACTTCATTAAGTTTATCTGATTTAATTGAAACCGTACTTGTTAAAACTGGACTTAGAATGGAATATGAAAATAATAAATCACTTGAAAATGAAGCTAAAATAGAAAACTTAAATGAATTTAAAAGTGTAGCTGTTGCATTTGAAGAAAGTGGTATTTATGACTTACAAACATTTTTAGAAAATATACTTTTAGTAAGTGATGCAGGACAATATAAAGAAAATAAAGAAGCTGTTAATTTAATGACATTACATTCTGCTAAAGGACTTGAATTTAAAGTAGTATTTATACTAGGAATGGAAGAGGGAATATTTCCACATATGAGAAGTTTTGAAAGTGAAAGTGAACTTGAGGAAGAAAGAAGACTTTGTTATGTAGGAATTACTCGTGCTAAAACAAAACTTTATTTACTTAGTGCAAGAAGTAGAACACTTTATGGTAAAACAAGTGGTACTATAGAAAGTAGATTTATTAAAGAAATAGATAAAAGTTTATTAAATATTACAAATACAAAAGAAGATCAAATTAAAAACAATGAAACTAAAGTAATAGGTAATATGTATAATGAATCATCTGATGAAATAAAAGCTGGAGATAAAGTTATTCATACAGTATTTGGAGAAGGAGTCGTTATAAATATAAGCGGTGGTATTGCTACAATAGCATTCTCTTATGGAGTAGGTATAAAATCCATTGCAGCTAATCACAAATATTTGAGGAAAAAATAGTCATTACTTGTAAAAATCAATAATTTATGGTATTATGTATTCATCAAGGAAAACTTGAATAAAATAAAAAAGGAAACATACCAATATTTCGTTGTTGGGTGTTACCGTTATCTTAGTACACCTAATTCAAAAGTTGAGTTAGGTGTTTTTCTATTTTAAAAATTATAAAACTATTAAAATAATTAATATTATAAATAATAATAGAAATATAATTGATATTAATAAAAAAATTAATAAATCTTTCTTATTCATAATACCACCTCCTCTTGGAAGAGAAGGTAACACCCAACTATTGGTTTATCTCCTTAATAATAATTATAACATTATAATTTTAAAATATAAAGTATAACTTTACAAAAATAATAATTAATAAAAATATTTCATTTCATTTTTTATTATGATATAATTTAATAGTAAAAATAGAGTAAAGAGGTTAAGTTATGTCACTATTAAAAGATATGAAAAATAGACAAGTTCAAAGAAAAGCTAATGATTTCATAGCAAAACTTAAAAATAAAAGTGAAAAAGAAATAGAAATAGCTTATCTTGATAATAAAGAATTTGCAAATAATGAAATAGTACTTAGTTATTTGTTTTTTAATCATCCCTCTTTAATTAGAATATTGCCTTTAGATTTTCAAGTATCTAGAATAAATAGTAATCTTACTATGTTTAATTTAGGAAGTAAAGAAGCAAAAAGAGAACTAGTAAGTTTATGGATGCATGGTAATAAATTTTTTATGAATGCACTTGTAGTAGGATTCGATGAAGAAGAATACAATAATTATTTAAAATTATATTTTAGTCAACCAGATGATATAACATTACTATTTATGGATGATTTAAAAAAAGTAATAACCGTTCTTTCTAATTCAGATGTAAAAGAAACTGAAAAATTAATAGAAAAAATAAAAGATAAATTAACTGATAAGCAATGGGAATACATATTAGAAGTAAATCCAATATTTATTAAATATGCTAATCAAAATGTTCAAAATAAATATACAGATAAAGAAGAATTCATTACATATTTAAATGGTTCTGCAAGAGATAAATATTTAGAAAGTCAAATTAATAAAATAAAAGAAGATTTTACTAATTTTAATACTGCAAATATTGATATACAAAAAGAATATATTAAAACTTATCCATATATGATAAATTATATAGAAGAAGATATATTAGTTAAATTATTAAAATACGATACAGAATTAATTAAATATGTAAACTTATCAATACTAAAAAATAAAGAAGATAAAACACAAGAAATAGTATATGGAATTTTAGAAAATATAGAATCATCATCAATTAAAGAAATAGTAAATATATTGGTTAATAAAAATTTATTTAATGCAAAAGGAAAACTTTATAGATTTGATTCTAAAAGTAATGATATAAGTTATCAATATACAAAAAGAATTATTAAAATATTACAAGAACTTAATTTAGATCAAATAAAATCACTTATTAATATTGATGTAAACTATGTTCTTCCATATGTTGTTCCTTTATACAATAAAGATGAGGAAAAAGCCGTAAAAGAAAAAATAATAATTGATAGTAATTCAAGATGTTTAAATTTATTTAAATCATATTATGATAATAATGATATATATTCTAAATATTACAAACTTATAAACAAAATTTATAATACATATATAGAAAATATGGATGAATATGATTATGAAAAAGACTATAATTGTATATTTGAATTATTTAAAATATTATTTAATAAAAAAATAATTACAGCAAATGCTTTTGATAAAATATCTGTATATATAGGTTCTTCAATATTATATAAAGATAAAACTAATAATAAAATAACGGCTCAAAGAATAACTATATTAAATGAAATATTATCAAATGCATATAAAAGAAAAATTAAAAATAATAAAGACTTATATAATATTAATTCACTTGAACTATTTGATAATAGATTATCTTTTATAGATGATGATTTATTACAAGATTATTCAAAATATAATTTTGTTAATATATCAAATTTATTATTGATAATTAAATCTGATAAAATGTATGATTTGTTTAAAGAATATTATTATATAATGATAGAAATATATGGTAAAAATAAAGAATCATTATATAAAACAATAGAAAATTTTACATATTATAAAGATATATTATTAGATATAAAAGATAAAGAATTAACAGATTTAGAAATTGAAAATTTAATTTTACTATTATCTTCTGGATTAAATCAATATAATGTAACTAAAAAAGAAGAACTATCTTCTTATGATACTTTTTATATTAAAAAAATTGTTGAAGAATTATCTGTAACAAAAGATGAAAATGTTTATAAAAATTTATTATGTAAGTATTTATTTAATAAATCATATGATGAAAAAGGAAATTGTGGTTGGTTAGATGTAGATACTATAAAAAATATATGTGATGTTTTTGATAGTGAAGCACTTGAAACTTTAAAAATTGATGATAAAAATATATTTACAGATGATGAAGTAAATTTGTTTTGTATGACTAAATTATTATTTTCAAGCAATGATTTTGATTTAATATTATCTTTTTTAGAAAATATAATTACTAATAAAGTTAAAAGAAACATATTTAGTGTTAATGAGCTATTTAATAAAATAAAAGAATATAAAGTTGAACTTATAAATAATATGATTGTATCTTTAAATGAAATAGAAGAATTGTATAAATATAGACCAGATATTGTTTTAAAAAATGAAAGAAATGGTGTAAAAGTATATACTATAGTTGGTCAAGAGTTTAAAGTACTTACTAGTACTAATAATGATGGTATACATTATCTGTGTTCAAGTATTGTAAATCTTGATAAAAATAGTTATGGATATGATAAATTAATAAAGACAGGTTCTATTAGATTTACAACAATTAATAATAAGACCACTATTAAAGTTAATAAAGATAATATTGAATTATCAACTATGAGTCCAGCATTTATAATAATAGTTGGTTTATTAAATGATGAACTTTTAAATATTGCTAAAGAAAATAATTTAACAATAATAGAAGTACAAAATGAATAGGTGAGTTATGATAGAGAAAATAAAAAATATAATTAATAAAAATAAAAAAGACAAAGAAGTATATAAAGAATATATAAAATGTTTTTGTGATAGTGAAAAAGCTAAAGAATTATTTAAAGATAATAATGAATTTAAAAAATTACAAACTAGTTTAAATAAAAAAGAATATTATGACTAAAATATTCTTTTTTTAACCTATTAATTCATTATTATCAAATTTAACATCTAAAAATTTTTTACTTGATAAATAATCACACATATGAACAAATCTTTGATATTTATCTTTTGGTGCTTCAAGAATTTCTTCGCCTTTATAATTTTTAGTCCAAGGTCCCATATGTGTATCTATACATCTACATACTAAATTAATTTCATCATCTGTAAGTTCTAATTTATCTTTATTTTCTTTTATAAAGTTACTTACAATAAGTGGATGTTCAAATAAATGATATTCACTTTTTTCTTTTCCACTTTTCATACCATCGTGAAGTGTTAAAGCAAATAAAATTAAATCTTTTTCATTTTGAGTAAAATTATTTAGAGATGGATTATCAAGAAGTTCTTTAGCAATTCTAACAGCAACTTTAGTATGTCTTACAAGTCCTCCATTACCAGTTGCAAAACTAGGATGATACTTTCCAGTAGAACTTGCTGGTACTTCATAAAAATAATCAGGAAGTAGTTTTAACATTGTGATTAAACTTCTTTTAATTCTTTCATCTTTAATATAACTTAATTCTTTATTAAATACTTCATACATAAAAAATACCTCTAATTAATTATACAATAAAATCTTTCTTTTTTCTATTTTATTTGATATAATTTTATTTAGAGTAAAAGTAGGTGAAATAATGAAAAAATTAGTAAAATTAATTATAGTAATAATTTCATCATTATTAGTAATAAATGTAAAAGCATTATGTTATGATGAAGAACTAAATGAATGGGCAGTAGGAGTAAGTGCAACATTTAAGGAAGATACAAGGACAACAGATCCATCAGGAGAAATGAGTGAAGAAGAAACATATGCATATTTTTTATCAATAACACCATTAAGAGATGATGTAAAGATAATAGTAACAGATGGAAGTGGAAATAAGGCAGAAGGAAAGAATTATGATAGTGTAGGGATATATGGAGTAGGATGTTATACAAATTTAGAAGAAGAGACATATACAATAGAAGTATATGGAAAAGAAGATAGTGCATGTCCAAATGAATTATTAAAGACATTAAGATATACAGTGCCAAGATTTAATAGATATATAAAGACAGAATATTGTGAAGAATATCCAGATCATGAATTATGTAAAACATATACAAATGCAACAAAGGATATGGAAGAGAGTGAATTTAAAGAGACACTAGGAGAATATGATAGACAAATAAAAGAGAAAGAATTAACAGCAAATAAGATATTTAAAATAGCAGTGGAATATGGAATATATGTATTAGTACCATTAGTAGTAATAACAATAATATATATAGTAAAGATAACAAAGTATAAAAAGAAAGAAAGAGAGAAATAAAATGAAGAAGAAATTTTTAAAATTATTATTTACAGTTTTATTTACTTTTATATTTATTCCACTTACTAATGCTGATGTAACAGGAAATGAGTGTACTATTAGAATAACTGAAAATGATCCTTCTACATGGAATACTAGTTGGAGTTCTAATCTTACTATATGTGATATGGAAAATGCTGTGCCAAAAGGATGGGATACAGAAAGTTTTGATACTGTTAAAGCCGCTTTTGATTATCAAAATGAATGGGTATATAAAACTAGAGAATCAATTGATGCTAAAACAATTGAAACAGTACAAGTCAAAAGATGTGATGTTCCTGATGCACATATAGATGCTAATGTAACTTGTACAGTTGAAACAAAAGGTGATCCATATTGGCATTATAGTGATGGCACTCCTATGGTAAACCACCGTTGTCCAACTGGATATCCTTATCTAAGTAATGGATATTGTTATAAAAATAGAAAATGGGAATCTGATACTACAACAACTACTTGGTCAAAAGATTTTACTAATATTGATTCTTCTTTTGATGCTTTAGCTACATGTAATCAAGAAAATGATAATAATTGTACTAAGTGTACTAGTGAAACATATACATTAAATTGTCCACTATATGGATGTGATGCAAAAACTGAAGAGGTATCTACTTGTACACCAACATTTACAACTGGTGAAAAACCAGCTTATTGTGTTAATCCTAGTCAAGGATTTGCTCCATTTTTATCAAATGGTAATAATTATATGTTAGATAAAACTTTTGATATTAATAAATGTTTTGCATCAAGCTTTAATAGAGCAGATTGTGGTTATGCTAATATATTAATTGAGGGAAAATATCATAATATTGATGAGCAACAAATACAACTTGCATTAAGATTATGGGGTGTTCATACTGGTGGAGCAGGATTTGATGATAAAAAAGTTGGAGTAGCTAATGTAATAGGCGGTTCTTGTAGTGAGTATGTAACTTTTGTTGCAGATGATGATGTAATTAATATTTATAAAATAACACATGATTATATTTGGAAATATTTCTTTGATAAAATAAGTAAAGAAGAATATGTAGATGCTAGCAAAGCTAATAGTTATTTTGATGAAGTTACATGTAAAAATTCACAAAACAGTTTGGTTTGTGGTAAATTACTAAATTATGCTGAAGCTATAGCTTTATTCTTTAATACATATAATGGAAATAAATATATGCAAGAACATCTATATAGTATTGTAGGATATGATATTAATACTGAACCTACAAATGCTATAGTAGAAACTGTAGAAGAAAAATCAAGATTAGAATTATCATTTGAAAGAAATGTTAATATTCAAACTGAAGAAACATTTAATTGTAATGATTTAGAAAAAGATAAAGATTTACCAAAAGAAAAAAGAAAATATCCTAATATAGATGAACCTTTAAGAGAAAATATATTAAAATATTGTAATATTGAAGTTTTAAATTTCTTTGTATATGACAATGATGGAAATAGAATACCTATTGATGTAGATAAAGATAGTAAAGAATTTGATGGATATAAAGGAACAATAGATTTTGATATAGAAAAGTTTGCTGCTTGTAAAGTTAATGGTCAAAAGAAATATACTCATTATGAATTAGAAGTTGAATATTTAAAAACTAAAACACAGACTAGTGTTGAAAAATATATTGCTTGTAGTGAACCAGAAGAAAATCAATACTTATTTTCATTTCAAGGAGTTTCTGTTACTGAAGAAGTACCAGGTGAAAGTATAACAAAAGATGAAAAAGATGATAAACTATTTAATATATCTATTAATTGTGCAGGTGCTTGTACTAATTATGGAATAAGAGAAAATGTAAGTAAATGTGAAAGTCAAAAAGAATACAATAAGTACTATACTAGTACAGTAAAAGATCCATCATTAAGTTGTATTATTAATATGGGTTCAAATACAAATAAAAATTATTATGATTATAGCAATTACTTTAAAGTAAATACAAATTTATGTAGAGTATATTGTAGTGATGAAGTTAACTATCATATAGCAGGAAAAATAGATGCTGTTTCTGGTTTACAATTTAAATATGATATTAAACCAGGTAATCTATTAAATGATAGTGGTAAAATGTTTAGTAGTATTATTGAAGAAAAGAGAAATTGTGTCTCTGAAATATACTATAATAATGAATTTCCAAATAATCCTGATTGGGAAGGAATATATGGAATAACAGAAGAAGAAATTAATAAATATCTTAAAGATGATCCTAAAATTAGAAATTGGAAAGATTTATTCTTTGTATTATTTAAAAAGTCTCAATCTGAAGGTTATAGATCTGAAAATTTAAATCAATTAGTATATGATTTATATAATTGTAATTTTGTCAAAGACATATCAACATTTACTAATGGAAATATAACAAGACCTAAAGATAATACTATCGGAGATTCTTATAATTATGTAAATACTTTATTTAATAGTAAAAATAATTATGGTTTAGTAGATTCTAAAAATTTAGATGATATGTGGCTAAATACTGTTTCATATGAAGGTGGAAGTGAATATATGAATTCATCTTCAAGAGTAGGCAATAATAACAATGATATAGATATGAAGAAAGAAGTTAAATCACAAGTATCAGATGTTAAGTATTGTACAGGATTTGGCTATGAATGTTTGCCATATGATAGTAAAAATGAAAAATATACTTATGATACTTTTGGTAATATTGAATTAGGATCAACAGGATATGAAATTGATGGTAAATCAACTTCTATTAAGAATTTAAAGAAAATATTAGATACACAAATTCCTGTTAATGATTATGCAATGTTTACTATAACAACACAAATTGGTTTCTATAATTCAAGTGAATTTGAAATAGAACAATATAGTGGAAAAGTAAATAAGATTATAGGTTCATATAATGAAAATTATGCTAAACTAGATAGTTTTTCATATCCATTATCTAAAAATGCATATAATTTATGTAGCAAATCATCAAAAGACTATGCAAGTTGTGGTGTTACTCAAACATTTAGTAATGCAAGTACTTTTTACAGAAATAGAAAAACTGATGACTTAAGTAATGCTTTAACTAAATCAACTCTTACAAAGTTTAATTGTTCTGTAGATGTAAAAATACCTGAAGTTACAGTAGAACAGTCAGCTAATAGTAAGACTATATATAGAGATGTAGATTTATCAAATTTATTCCCAAATGGAGAAAGAGATAATACAAATTGGTCAACTGAATATGGAACTATAGCAAAAAATGAAATAGCTGAATCTTCAAGTAGAATTACTAATGATGATTATTATTTAGAGTATAGTTTTGATTTAACACCAGAATCTATTAGAGAAATTAAAAATTATAATTCTAGAATGGAAAAAAACGGTGGTTACTTAAATAATACATTATCAAATTGTACTTTAACAAATGATAAATACTTTAATTGTGAAAGTTCATTCTTAAGAGATATAGGTAGTGGTAATTCATTATATGTAGATAATGATAGTCCTAATAATAAATTTGATGGTATTTCAAAATATACTAAAGAAAATAAATAAGTTTAAGAAAGATTTTTATAAAATCTTTCTTTTTTCTATTTTATTTGATATAATTTTATTTAGAGTAAAAGTAGGTGAAATAATGAAAAAATTAGTAAAATTAATTATAGTAATAATTTCATCATTATTAGTAATAAATGTAAAAGCATTATGTTATGATGAAGAACTAAATGAATGGGCAGTAGGAGTAAGTGCAACATTTAAGGAAGATACAAGGACAACAGATCCATCAGGAGAAATGAGTGAAGAAGAAACATATGCATATTTTTTATCAATAACACCATTAAGAGATGATGTAAAGATAATAGTAACAGATGGAAGTGGAAATAAGGCAGAAGGAAAGAATTATGATAGTGTAGGGATATATGGAGTAGGATGTTATACAAATTTAGAAGAAGAGACATATACAATAGAAGTATATGGAAAAGAAGATAGTGCATGTCCAAATGAATTATTAAAGACATTAAGATATACAGTGCCAAGATTTAATAGATATATAAAGACAGAATATTGTGAAGAATATCCAGATCATGAATTATGTAAAACATATACAAATGCAACAAAGGATATGGAAGAGAGTGAATTTAAAGAGACACTAGGAGAATATGATAGACAAATAAAAGAGAAAGAATTAACAGCAAGTAAGATATTTAAAATAGCAATGGAATATGGAATATATGTATTAGTACCATTAGTAGTAATAACAATAATATATATAGTAAAGATAACGAAATATAAAAAGAAAGAAAGAGAGAAATAAAATGAAAAAGAAATTTTTAAAATTATTATTTACAATTTCTCTTGTTTTTTCATTTATTCCTATAAGCAAGGCAGGAATTAATGACTGCAATGTAAAAATAAATGAAACTAGTCAAGCATCTCCTGCTGGATTTAATATTAAAACAGAGGTTTGTAATGGATTTTCAAGAGCAAAAGCAGCAGATGGTTCTCCAGCTTTTGCTAATGTATATGAAGGTCCAAATTATGATAAAGTTGCAGAGTCATTTAGTGATCTTTTACAAGCCACTAATTGGAGACCAGATAATAAAGGAACATATACAACTTATTATCAAAGATGCTCAAGTGATGAAAGAAAAGTTGAAGCATTTGGCCTTTGTGTAGTTGTTGCTAAAGGCGAAATGCTATCTTCAAATTTAACTTATATGAGAAAGGCTACAGAAAATAAAATTTGGTCAAATTGTAGTGGTCTTTCTAAAAGTACATGCAACAACAAATCTACATGTACTTGGCATGATCCAAAAAGTTGTAATTATTCAAATATTACTCAGTGTACTAGGAATGGATGTACTTGGAATGTAGGTAAAAATGGTAGAAAAGGTTCTTGTACAGGTGGTTATAATGGATATTGTTCAGGTACTTATCATAGTGCAACTAATTATTCTTGCCCTAATGGCGAAATGTTGTTAAATACTGATAAATGTTATAAATGTCCAACTGGCTATACATATAATAGTAGCAATCAAAGGTGTTATAAATGCAAAAATGATGATTATACTCTACACTTAGGTTCAAATGTACTTCTAAATAATTGTCTTAAAACTATTGATCCATTTGAAGTAGTAATAGCAACAGAAGGTGAAAAAACAAACGAAGATTTTTGGGGATTGTGTGAAAGTGCAGCAGCAAAGATAGAACCAAATGCAATAGGTTTTGCTACTGGAAATCGGTCAATAAGATACAGATTAATGTGTCCAGTTTATCAATGCAATAGGCAATTACAAACATTTCAAGCATGTACTCCATCATTTCAAGTAGGTAATGTTCCAGCATATTGTGTAAATCCAAATCAAGGATTTGATTTAGATGGTGGAAATAATTATAAAGTTGATAATGATTTTGATGTAACAAATTGTCAAACAAGTTATAGTACAGTAGACTGTGGATATGCAAATATAATGATAGAAGCAGATTATCATAAGAAAAAAAATAACACTAATATAAGTGATAAAGCAATAGAACTTGCTATGAGAATATGGGGGGCACACTCTGGACAAGCTGGTTTTGGAAATGATAAAATTGGAGTTTCTAGAGCAAAATGGAATGGTTCATCATGTGCAGATACAGGATTCTTTGATTCTACTAATGTATATAAAAATGGATATAACCATATATTTGAAAATTATTTAAAAAGTTTAACTGCAAAGAATTTACCAGATAACTATTTAGATGTGTCACAAAATTATATAAATGATTATTTTAGTGAAGTAACATGTAATTATACAAATATGGTGTGTGGAAGTACAACAACATTAAGACAAGCATTAGCATTATTTTATAACACTGTATTAGGAAATAGATATATGCAAGAACATCTAGAATATTTATATGGAAATGAAGTAAATACTAGACCAGATAAAGTAGATGTAGAAACAAGTGAAGAACAAAATGATAAAGGTGAATTTGTTAAAGGAGAAACTAATATAGTATTAACATTTGATAGAACAGTAACAAATACCACAAAAACAGAATATAATTGTAAAGATGTAAAAAAAGATGCAGAATTACCATTAGACAAGAGAACATACCAAGATTTAACAGATACACAAAGAGCATATATTTTACAATATTGTACTGTAAAAGTTGATAATTTTTGTATTTACAATGATGTAACAGACAAATGTGAAAAGATAGATGTAAATGATAATGATAAAATATATGATGCTAGTAAAGGACAAATAATAATAGATACAGAATATTTTGCAGTATGTACATCAGAAAATAAAAATAAATATAAAGAATATCAAGTTTCAGTAAATTATAAAAGACCAACTCAAAGTACTAGTGTAAAAAAATATGTATCATGTTCAAATCCAACTGGAAATCAGATAATGTTTGCATTTACAACATCAGAAAATAATAAAGTAAGTGGAGAAGAGGAGAAAAATGATAGTTACTATTATCCAACAGAAGAATATAGTGTATCATTAAATTGTACAGGAAATTGTACAGATTATTCAATAAAAACTTCAGCACCAAAATGTCAAGATAATGATGGTGGAGTGTATACAGGATATGTAAGAGATCCATCATTAAAATGTATAGTAAATATGTATTCAGATACAAATAAATCATATTATGATTATAGTGAATACTTTAAAGTAAATACAAATTTATGTAGAGTATATTGTGCAGATGAAGTAAATTATTATATAGCAGATAAATTAACAGTTTCATCAGGAAGATCATTTACATATGATATAAAACCAGGAGGAGTGCTTGAAAATAAAGATAATAAAATATCAAGTATAATAGAAGAAAAAAGAAGATGTGTATCAGAAATATATTATAATAAGAATTTCCCAGAATCTATAGATTGGAAAAAATTATATGGAATAACAGACAAAGACTTAGAAGATGCTTTTCCAAGTGGTGAAAAGTCAATAAATAATATACAAGATTTATTAACAGTATTATTTATAAAATCACAAAAAGAAAATTCAAGAGATGAAAATATAAATCAAATATTATATGATTTATATAACTGTAATTTATATACAGAAGAGGCTGTAAAAAATACAGAACAAGAGAAAAATGGACAAGTGGTAATAAAAGAAAATATTATAAGACAGCCACAAGATAATAAAACAGGAAATTTAAATAAATATTTGAAAAATTTATATAGTAGTGAAAATCATTATGGACTTAACAATGATATAACAAATACAATAACATATGAAGGAGGAGCCCAATACATAAATAATAAAAATAGATTTATTGGAACAAATAGTGATGATATAAAAGTAGAAAAAGAGATAAGAAGTAATCTATCAGATATAAGTTATTGTAGTGGAGATAATTGTTTAGAATATGATGTATCAGCTAGTCAAGATGATAATTATGCATATGATAAGTTTAAAGATGAAAGTACTACAGCTACAGTAAAAAATGCAATTGAAGTAAAGAAGACACTTACTGGTTTAACAGAGAGATTAAATGACTTATATATAACAAAAATACCAATTAATGATTATGCAATGTTTTATACATCAATACAAATAGATTTCTATAATGATAGTGAATTTAAAATGGAAGCATTAACAGGAGAAGTAAAGAAATCAACAGATGAAGGAAGTTTAGATGTAGTTGCATTAGATAAATATTCATATCCAACATCAAAAGATGCATATAATAGTGGAAAATGTAAAGTAATAGATTCTAATGTAGCAAGATGTGATATAACACAAACAATAAATAATATGACGACATATTACAGAAGAAGATCATTAGATTCATTTAGTAAATATTTAACATCAACAGATTTTACAGAACTTACATGTCATATAGATGTAACTAGACCATCTGTATTACCACAAGAATCACAATCAGGAAATTCAGATTCTATAACAGATCCTATAACAAAATATAGAAATGTAAAATTATCAGATTTATTTCCAAATGGAGATAGGATAAATTCAAACTGGGCAACTGAATATGGAAAAATTGCAAAGAATGAAATAGAAAAATCATCATCACAAATAAATTCAGATTTATATTTAGAGTACAGTTTTGATTTAACACCACAATCAATTAGAGAAATAAAATCATATAATAGGAAAGTTGAAGGTCAAGGAGGATATCTTAATGATACAAAGATTTCCGGAACATGTACTCAAAAAGATAATAAATTCTTTAATTGTAAGAGTAGTTTCTTAGAAGAAATAAGAGGTGGAAATTCATTATATGTAAATAATAATGATCAAAAAAATAAGTTTGATGGTATATCAAAATATACTGCTGAAAAAAAATAAGTAAAAAAGAAAGATTATAAAAATAATTATAAAAGTAATCTTTCTTTTTTAATTAAAGTTTAATAATATTTAAAATTGTGATAAAATAATATTATATTGAAGGGTAAGGATATATTATGAATAAAATATTTAAGAAAATTAATAGTAATAATTATTATATTGTATTAGTTGTTTCTATTATAGTAATTGTATTAACATTAAGTTGTAGAAGTATTTATTTAAATGTAAAATCAAAGAAAATAAATAATTCTGTTTTTATGGATAAAACTATAAAAGAAATAAATGATAGTGATATTGATTATGCTTTAAGTGAGACAAATGAAGCTATTTTATATGTTAGTTATACTAATTCAAATAGTATTTATAAAATGGAAAAAAGATTATATAAAGAAATAAAAAAGAAAAATTTAACAGATAAAATAATATATTGGAATGTAAATGATGTAAAAGATAAATATATTGATATTCTTCAAAATAAATTTCCAAATGTAAGTTATGAAATAGTTAATGCTCCATTAATAATATATATTAAAAATGGACAAGCTGTTGAAGCTGTAAGTAGTGAGTTAAAACTAATTAATTATAAAGTATTAGACAATATGATAAGTAAATATGAAATTGAATAATTCATATTTTTTTTTAATTAAAAATGTGATATCATTAATATATAATAAGGAGAGAAAATGAAGGAATATATTGTATTAACTATATTAAATAATACATTAATCTTTAATTATAGAACTATTAATGATGATGAAAGTGTTTTTATAAATAAAAATAGTTTGTATAAAGATTCTCTTTATTATACATTAAATAAATATAAAAAGAATTATAAAAATATATTAGAGACTATTAAAAATATAAATAATGATATAAATAATATCAAAATTGTAAGATTAATGACATTTAAATATATAATTCCATATATAAATGATTTAAATATAGAAAATGTTATATTAGAATTTAATTCATCAATAAGTATAAGTGATTATAATTTATTTTTATCTACTAATATTAAAAATATATATTGTTATTATATGCCAAGTAGTATATTAAATAAATTTGAAGATAAAAAAATAAATGTATTTAAAACAATGCAAAATGAAATATCTTTTGATTTTTTAAGTCAACAAGATTTATTTGAAATAGATACTTTATATTATAAAAAAGTTATTAAAATAACTAAAGAGTATCTTGGATTAATAAAAGATTTAGAAGAGTTTTTAAAAATTAATTATAATTTAAAAGCAATACATATATATGTATATTCTAAAGATTTAATAGAATCTGTAGTTAATCTTGTAAAAAATGATGAGTCTAGAAATGTTATTGTTTTTCTTCATCAAGGATATGATAAAGGTAACTTTATTGTAAATAATTTTGATTGGTTAAAAGAATTAAGTGATAAATGTAAGGAAGATTATACTTGTGAGTTTAGAATAATATATGCTAATTCATTTTTAAAAAATAATTTATTTAAGCAATTAACATTAAATAATTTAAAACTTGTTTCTGTTTTATGTATTTATGTATGTGTAGTTTGTTTATTAATTGTAAAAGCATATGATTATATAGAAAAAATTAGTATAGATAGTTTAAATAATACATTAATTAATGAATCTTATGCATCTTCAAATACACAAGATGAAAGTAATAATATACCAGTAGTAACAGAAGATTTAGAACTTGAAGATAGAGATGTTTTAATGGAAGAAGAAATTCCAAAAGAAGAAATTAAATCAAAATATACTTTTGAAAATTCACTTAAATCACTTAAAAAAATTAATAAGGAAACTATTGGATATTTAATTGTTAATAACACTAATATTTCTTATCCTGTAGTTCAACATAATGATAATAATTATTATTTAAAACATGATTTTTATAAGAATAAAAATAGTATGGGATGGATTTATTTAGATTATAGAAATGATGCAAAAACATTAAATGATAATAATATTATATATGGTCATAGTATGTTAAATGGTACTATGTTTGGAACACTTAAAAAAGTATTAAATTCTACATGGAGAAAAGAAAAAGATAATTTAATAATATCTTTAGATACAGAGAATAATAATTATAAATTTAAAATATTTTCTGTATATAAAGTTGATTATACGACTGATTATTTAAAAGTTAAATTTGATTCTAAAAAAGAAAAAGAAGATTTTATTAAATTAATAAAATCAAGAAGTAATTATAAATTTGATACTAAAGTAACAGCTGATGATAAAATATTAACATTATCTACATGTACTGGTAATAATAATAAAAGATTAGTTGTACATGCTGTATTATTGAAAGGAGAGTAAAAATGAAAAAAATATTTGTTGTATTATTGATGTTACTTCCATTTGTTGTTTATTCAGCAGAATGTGATCATGATAAACATGATAAATATGCATTACTTGCAAATAATATAACTTATGATACTAATTATAATGTAAATACTAGAACATATGATATAGTAGTTTACAATGTTGTTGATGGATTATTTGTAGAATATGATGATAAAAAATATGAAAGTAATTCAAATAATGAAGTTACTATAAATAAAATAAATGAAGGAACAAATATGGTAATAAAAGTTTATGGTAATGACAATTGTGATACATCTCTTAGAACAATTTTTGTAAATCTATTATATTATAATAAATTTTATGGAACTGGTGCTTGTGCAGGATATGAAGATAAAATCACTATGTGTAATTCTCAATTTACAACAAGCTTAGTAACAGAAGAAATATTAGTAACTGCTAAACAAAATTATGATAATATAATACTTCAAGAACAACAAAAAGAAGAAAAAACTGAAGAAAAAGAAACTTTATTAGATAAAATGCAAGCTTTTGCATTAAATTGGGGAATTAAATTTGTATTATTTTTAGTATCATGTATTGTTTTTACTTCTATTTATAGTAATAAATTTAGAAAAATTAAACATGGTATTTAATATATAAAAAAATACTTTAAAATATTTCTTTTATTTGATATAATTGTTATAAAGAATACATAGTAATATTGAAAGAAGGTTTAGTATGAAAGAATCAGTATGGGGATATTTAATATTAGTTTTAGGTATAGTAATTATTGCAATTTTATTACTTGTTCAAAGATTTACTACTATAAATGAAGAGGATTATTATTTAAGTAGAGAAATAATGAAAGCTGCAATGGTTGATGCAATAGATTTTGGTTCATATGGAAGAACTGGAGAATTAGTAATGTCAAAAGAAAAATTTGTTGAAGTATATTTAAGAAGATTTGCAGAAAGTGTTTCTAATTCAAAAAGCTATAGACTTGAATTTTATGATATACATGAGTATCCACCAAAGGCAACAGTAAGAATTGTTACAAATAGTGGTGAAACACAAATTGATTCTGATAGCTTTGATGTTAATATAAATACATATATTAGTGGAATATTAGAAACTACTGCACCTGGAGATGTTACAAATTAATTAGTGATGTTTAGAAATTAAAATTCTAAACATTTTTATTTTGAAACATATTGAATTAAGTAAATATTTTGTGTTATAATTAACTAGAATAGATTACTATCATGATAATAGGAGGAAAAAAGAATGAATAGCATAATGATTGGAATTAAAAGATTTTTAAAAAATAAAAATACAGTGACAATTTTAGCAATATTGGCTTCACTAGGTATTTTATATTGGGCATATTATTATAGAATAGAAAAGAAAACTGAACCTATTAGTGTTCCTTATGCAACTGTTGAAATAGCTCCGAGAACTTTAATAACATCAGATATGGTTTCTACAATGAAAGTACCAGGAGGAGTTAAAAATAGCAATTTATTAACAAGTACTTCTCAAATTATAGGAAAATATGTATCTAATAAAGCAGTAATACCAAGTGGAGGTTTATTTTATAAAGATATGGTTGTTGAATGGGAAGATTTACCTTCAAGTTTATATGAAGATATACCAGATGGTAATACTGTTGTTGCACTTCAAGTAAATTTAGATACTACTTATGGTAATTCAATCTTTCCTGGAAATTATATAGATTTATATTATGTTACAACTTTAGATACTGGAAAAGTTATGCTAGGAAAATTTATAGAAAGTATAAAAGTTCTATCTGTAACTGATTCAGAAGGAAATAATGTTTTTGAATCAACTGAAGAAAATAAAACTCCTTCTTATTTAATGTTTAGTGTTCCAGAAGATATGCATTTATTATTAAGAAAAGCATCATATTTAGATGGAACTATATTCCCAGTACCAAGAAATGCTGAATATTCAAATAATCCTAAAGAAACTAGAGTAGTTAGTTCTAGAATTCAAAGATATATTTTAGATAGATCTATTGATGTAGAAAGTCAAGATAGAGTAACAAATGGTGGTGTTAATATTGTTGGTGGAAATAATAATACAAATACTGATGTAAATAATGATACTAACAATAATGAAGAACCAGCAGGAGGTAATGAATAATGAAAGCACTTAGTAAATTATTTCATAATAAAAGTATAGTAACAATAATTTCATTTATTATATGTTTAGTTATTTTAGTAGTAGCTTATAACTATAGAGTTGATAAAGCAACTAATTTAATAAATGTTCCTGTTGCAGCAACTAAATTAGATGCAAGAACTGAAATAACAGAAAGTTCATTTAGAACAATAAAAGTTGCAGCATCATTAATTACTGATAATGTTATTACAAGAACTGATCAATTATTAAATCATTATGTAGATTATAATACATTTATACCAGAAGGAAGTTTATTTTATAGTTCTGCTGTTGTAGAATGGAGTGAAATGCCTGATTCTGCTTGGTCAAATATTAGTAATGATAATACAATAGTTTCACTTCCAGTAAATGCAACTACAACATATGGTAATTCAATTTTTCCTGGAGATAAAATAGATTTATATTATCAAACATATGAAGGAGATAAGTTAGTTTTAGGAAAATTGATAGAAGGAATAGAGGTATTAGCTGTTAAAGATGATAGAGGAGAACATATCTTTAAAAGAAGTGCAGATCAAAGAAATGCATCAGCACTAATATTCTCAGTTCCTGAAGATTATCATTTATTACTTAGAAAAGCAATGTATTTAAGTAGTGGTTCTTTAATACCAGTACCAAGAAATGCATCATATGATAAAGAAACTAATATTTCAAGTGAATATTTAAAAGGTTTAATAGAAAGTAAAACAGAACATATTGAACCAGATATAGTAGATTAAAAAAATAGAAAGGAATTAAAGTATGGACACGATAGTATTTTCACAAATTGATTTTGGATTATTAATGCCATTATTAGAAAATGATGATATAACAGATATTTCATATTCTAATGGTGGTCAATTATGGGTTAAATCTTTATCTAAAGGTGTTTATCCAGAACATATAGATGGACTAAACAATGAAGTTATGGAAAAATTAGCTTTTCAATGTTCTAATGTTATGGGTAAAACATTTAATATGGCTCATCCACTTCTAGATGCTGAAAGTGCTGAGTTGCGTCTTAATTTTGTTCATGATTCTATTGCTACTAATGGAATTGCTGTTTTAATAAGAAAAACACCTGCTAAAATTAGATTACAAAAAGAGAAATTAGTTCAAGAAGATTATGTATCATTAAAATTACATGATTTCTTAATTACTTGTGTAGAGGGTCACTGCAATATACTAGTAAGTGGAGAAACTGGTAGTGGTAAAACAGAACTTGTTAAATATTTAGCAAGTCATATTAAAGAAGACGAAAAAATAATTACAATAGAAGATACTTTAGAGCTTCACTTAGATAAAATTTATCCAACTCGTGATATTGTAGCAATGAAAACAAATAATATAGCATCTTATTCAGATGTATTAGTAGCTTGTATGCGTCAAAACCCAAGATGGATTTTACTATCAGAGGTTCGTTCTGCTGAAGCAGTTATGGCTGTTCGTAACTCTATTTCTTCAGGACATAACATTTTATCAACAATTCACTCTGATAAAGCATCAAGTATTCCAATGCGTTTATATTCATTGCTTGAATCTAGTCAAGATATAGATCAATTTGTTAAAGGTATGCATAGATATATTCAATTAGGTATACATGTTAAAGGATTTTATTCAAAACAATATAATAGATTTCAAAGAGAAATTACACAAGTTGTTGAATTTTATGTAGATGATGATGCTAATGAAGCTAAAGTAAATGTTCTTTATTCTCGTGACTTAGCTGGTAATGAAAGTTATAATAATCCAACAAGTCATTTAATAGATTATTTAGCATCTCAAGGTGTAGTTATGAGAGAGGATCCATTTATTCCAAAGGGAAGTGAAATAAATGAAAGTACATCTGATGGTTCAGATGAAAATCAACCTGAAAATGTAGATAATAATCAATCACTTAATGCCGTAGAAAATGTTAATTCTGTAGAACAAGATGAAAATAGTGTTGAATCATCTCAAACACCAAATATAGTTCAAGAAAATATAGAATCAACTCCTGTAGTTGAAAGCTCTACTTTAGCTCAGGAAAATGTTGAATCAACACCTATTGTTGATGTACAAGCAAGTGATATGGCAATTAATGATGAAAATACTGAGATTCAAAATACTGATACTCCTCAAATTGAAAATACACAAACTACTGAATTATCTACACAGAGTGAATTAAACAATTTTGAAAATGAAAATGATATGTCTGGATTATTTGTTAGTGTTAATGATATAGCTGGAAATAATGATAATAATAACTCATCATCAGGTGGAATAGAAGTATTAAATTTTTAGGAGGTGTGAAAAATGTATATAGAAATATTTGTTATAGTTGCAATATTATTATTTGTATTTATATATAGAAAAAACACAGGTACAAATTCATATAAATTTATAGCTAAAACAATAGGTAATACATATGAAAAATATGCTCCATATTCATTTAAAGTTGTTCGTGAAAAAGCTAAAGAATTAGGCCAAGAATATACTCCTAAACAATATTTAATGCAAGTAGTTATATTTGGTGTAGCAGCAGCTTTCGTATCTTATTTATATTTTTATAGTATTATATGGAGTGTTGTATATGCAGTGGCCGCGATAGCTTTTATTCCATATCTTGCATATATGAGATGTAAAAAAGCATATAGTGAATTCATATTTGAACAAATACAAGTATATACTACAAATGTTATTATGGAATATAATACTACTCAATCATTTGTAAAATCATTAGAAGGTGTAAGAGATTCAGGAGTTCTTGAAGATCCATTACTTAGTGATATTAAAGAAATGATTCAAATGGCTTATGATAATGGTACTATTGATGAAGCTGTAAGATTTATGAATGAAAAATATGATTATTATGTAGTAAAAAATATGCATCAATTATTTATTCAAATTACTAAAGAAGGATCTAAAGATTCAGGTGAAGCATTAGAAGGAATGCTTCAAGATATAGATATGCTTGTTGAAAGTGTTTATCGTGATAGAATTGATAGAACTAATTTTTATAAGCAATTCTTAACATTTGGTTGTGCCTTATATTTATTAGTATTATTAGTACAGTTATTACTTGGAAATGATAGTTATTTAAAAATGTTAGAAGATTGGTATGTTATAATATTACTTCATGGTGTAATATTAATTAATACATTCTTTTTAGTAACTGGAATTAAATATTACCATGAGGATGTAGGTGCTGAATAATGGGAATAGAAATTTTAGCTGTTGGAATTATCTTAATTTTCTTATTTAACTATATTGGAGTATTTAGTTTTAATAAGTTTGTTGATGATAATAAAGTGGTTTTTGGAAAATTAAAAGAGGATGATTGGGATTTTCTTGTTACTAGTAGGTATGGTGACAAGGTTGATCCAAACCAAAAATATCAAAAAAGAGTTAAAAATGCTATAATTGTATTTATTATTTTAATGATAGTTGTAATGACTAGTATAGATGGACTTAATATAGCAATAAAAATAGTTTTAGTTTTAGCAGTTACGTATTTAATTTTTAAAGATGATTATAATAAACTTAAGAACTATTATAAAGTTCATTTACATGATATTAATTTAAAATTGCCTTATTATTTAAAAAGTTTAGAAATATTAATACAACACTATACTGTACCAGTTGCAATTACAAGAAGTTTAGAAGAAGCACCTGAAATGTTTAAACCAGGTCTTCGTGAATTAATTGCTTCAATTGATGCAGGTGACTCAACAATTGAGCCTTATATGGCATTTGCTAGAAGATATCCTGTAAGAGATTCAATGCGTATGATGAGACTTCTTTATAGACTTAGTCTTGGTAGTCAAGAAAGAAAACAAGAACAATTAATAGTATTCTCAAGAACTATATCAAATTTACAAGCAAAATCAAGAGATACTAAATATAAAGAAAGACTTGATAAAATGGAAAAGAAGACTATGTCAATGCTTGTTGGTACTGGTGCTGGAGTAATGGTATTATTATTACTTTCTATTTTACAAATGTTTGGCAATTTATAGTGAAAATACTTGATTATGAAAAATACATATTATATAATTAATATAGATAGAGTAAAGGAGGAATTAAATAAATGAAAGAAGCTACAGGTGAATTAAACATGACAGTTGTAACATTAATTGCTGTTGCTGCACTTGCTGCATTATTCTATTTTGTAATGTGGCCAATGATACAAAGACAAATTGTACAACAAACTTGTAATACAATGGGTGAAAATTGGCATGCAGTAAAAAATCCAGGTGGGAATGATAAAAATACAAGTACAAGTGCTAAAGTAAGTGCTTGGGGTTGTTGTAATGGTACTACTACTTGGGATCAAAGCAAATGTGAAGCAGTTGATCAATAATATTAAAAATAATAATTAACTATAAATTATAGTATTATAGTTTATAGTTTTTTTTAGATATTAGAATAAAAGGAGTTCAATATGAGAGAAGCTATAGGTGGAAGTTGGTTATTTGGTATAGTTATAACTTTTATAGCATTATTTTCTAGTTTTTTAGCATATTCTATTACTTACACTAAAGCATTTAATACGAAAAATGAAATAATTAATTTAATTGAACAAAATGAGGGATATACTGTATATAGTAAAGGTGATATTAAGAATGCTTCAGATGATCAGTTAAAAGCTGATAAAAGTGTAGAAGCTTCAGCTTTTCTAAAAATAAAAAACTTAGGTTATAATTATAGCACTACTAGTCAAATAGATTGTTCAACTGTTAAAAGTGGTGATGAATCTTTGGCTGGTAAAATGCAAAGTGGTGGATTCTGTTTAACAAAAGTTTGTCCGACTGGTAATCAAGCTGGTAACACTTACTATAAAATCACTACATTTATAGCTATTAGAATACCTGTAATAAATGTTACTCTTAAAATGCCTATTTCTGGTGAAACGAGAACAATTTATTATGATAATGGAAGCTACAAATGTGATGTTTCAGGAAATTTAAATTCAAAAGATTTTAATTTTGAATAAACTAGGAGGGATTAAATCATGAATGTAATGGTTTGCAACAAATACAAAGAATTATTAAAAAGTTTAAATATTGAAATAGTAAAGTCTTTAGAAGGTGTTTATAATGTAGATGAAATAATAGATACATTTACAAATTTTTATTTTGACAAAATGATATTAGATATAACTTCTATTAGAGATTATCAAAATGTTGATAATTTACAAAAACTTGCTATGAATTTAAATATGGAAAATCTTATATTATTATTAGATGATACACCAGAAACTAATAATCCTCAATTTATATCAAAACTAATTTCTTTAGGTATTTATAATTTTACAAGAAATGTAGATGGAATTAATTATTTAATAGTTCATCCACATACATTAAAAGATGTTGTAAATATGACTAACATTCAAGAAATTGATAATAAAATATCTCAATCAACAATGCCAATGCCTCAACAACAAAATAATTTTATTCAACCAAATAATAATGCATTTGTTAATAATAATGTTGTAGAACCAACATCAAGTAGTAATAAACTTAAAATAATAGGATTTAAAAATGTTACAAATCATGCAGGTGCAACATCTCTTATATATATGTTAAAAAAGAATTTACAATCAAGTAGAAAAGTTAATGCAATTGAAATAAATAAAGTAGATTTTTTATATTTTAATGATCCAGATATGGTTAGTTCTAATACTCAAGATGTATTAAAAGAGATTATGAGAAGACAAGCTAATTGTGATATTATTTTGCTTGATTTGAATGATTATGAAGATTTAGAAATATGTACTGATGTATATTATTTAATAGAGCCATCTACAATTATGATAAATAAAATGTTAAGAAAAAATAAAGGAATATTAGAGTCATTAAAAGATAAAAAAGTATTATTAAATAAATGTGTGCTTAATAGTGAAGATGTAGCTACATTTGAATATGAAACAAAATTGAAAGTTTTATTTGCTATACCAGCACTTGATGATAGACAAGAAAAAAATGAGTCTTTAATTAAATTTATTAATAAAATTGGATTATAAATGTAAAGTAACATACAATTTTATTGACAAAATAATATAAATTATATAAAATTTAATTAGTGAAGGAGAGGGTGTAAAATGTTAAATTTAATAAATTTATTAGATTATACAAGTGGAGAAGCATTATGTTCTGATTTAGCACCAGTATTAAAATTTGTTGGAATTGTATATTGGGGAATTATGGTTGCTGTTCCAATTATATTAATTATTGTTGGTATGATGGATATGGCTAAAGCTGTAACTGAAAAGAGTGAAGATAAAATAAAAGAAGCTCAAAATAAACTTGTTAAAAGAGCAATTGCAGCTGTTATTGTATTCTTAATTGGTGTTATTGTATCAGTAGTTATGAATTTGGTAGGACATGATGAATATAAATCATGTATGGAATGTATAACTGGACCATTTGGAAAAGATTGTAAAGCATTAGTAAAAGATGCTAATAATTAATTTAAATACTAAATAGTAAACAAAGAGTTAACACTCTTTTTTTTAATTGAAAAAAACATACTATAATGCTATAATATTCTAGAGGATATTATGAAAGAAAGTATCAATAAAATATTAAAAAGAACAAATAAATTTATAAAGAATAACAAACTATTTGCATCTTTTGTAATTATTTGTGTATTAATAAGTTTATTATTAAGATTTCTTACAATAGGTTTTTATGTTGATTTAAAAGCTATACTTTCTGATACTTTAATTTCATTATTTATAGGATCTTTTGCATTTTTTATGAAGCCTAATAAAAGATATAATTATTATTTAATATGGATAACTTTTTTTTCTATTCTTTCTATAGCAAATCTTATTTATTATGAATTTTATCATTCATTTATATCAGTTAGTTTACTTGCTACAACATCAATGGTAGGTAAAGTAAATGATTCATTATTTGCTAAGATGAAGATACATCAATTTATATTTTTAATTTTTCCAATTATATTTATTTTAATAAAAAAAATATTGATTAAAAAGAATTATTTTAATAATTTAGAATTATCAAATACTAAAGAAGTATTTAAAAAAATGTCTATGATAATTTTAATTATTTTAATAATATTGACTTTTTCTTTTACACAAAATGATAAAGTTAAATTTTCTAATTTTAGAAATAAAGAATATGTTGTTAAAAACTATGGATTATATGTATATACATTCTATGATTTAATTAAGAATGAAAGTAGTTATGATAAGGCAGCAATGGAATTTAGAAATTATTATTCTTGTAAAAAAGATACTAGTGATAATGAATATACTAATATATTTAAAGGTAAAAATGTATTATTTATACATGCAGAGAGTATACAAAACTTTTTAGTAGATTTAAAAATTAATAATCAAGAAGTAATACCTAATATAAATAAGCTTGCTCATGAAGGAATGTATTTTAGTAAATTTTATCCTCAAATAAGTGTTGGTACATCAAGTGATTCAGAATTTACACTAACAACTGGTCTTATGCCATCTACTAATGGAACTGTATTTGTAAATTATGATGAAAATACTTATAAAGCAATGCCAAATTATTTTAATGATCTTGGTTATTATACATTTAGTATGCATGCGAATGATAGAACATACTGGAATAGAGAGGATATGTATAAAAGACTTGGATATCAAAAATTCTATGCTAAAGAAAGTTTTATTATTCCAGAAGATGAAGACAGTGATAATTACATAGGACTTGGACTTAGTGATAAATCATTCTTTAAGCAAATAATTCCAATACTAAAAGATATTAAAACTAATAATTCACCTTATTTTGGAACAATAATTACTCTTTCTAATCATTCTCCATATAAAGAAAATGAAAAATTTGGTGATTTTGATTTAACAATGAGTTATAAATATGAAGATGAAAATGGAGATACTTTAATTGGAAGGCGAGAATATTTAGAAGATACTGAAATGGGTTATTATATTAAATCTGCTCATTATGCTGATGAAGCAATTGGTGAGTTGTTTGAAGAGTTAAAAAATGAAAATTTACTTGATAATACAATTATTGTATTCTATGGTGATCATGAAGCAAGACTTCCTAAAAAAGATTTTGAATTATTATATAATTATGATCCAGTTAATGATACACTATTAGAAGAGAGTGATGAAAACTATTATAGTTTAGATAATTATAATTATGATTTACTTAAAAATACACCTTTGATTATATGGTCTAATGATGAAAAATATAATAAAGAAATAACTACCGTAATGGGAATGTATGATGTACTTCCAACTATTGCAAATATGTTTGGATTTGATGAAAAGTTTTCACTTGGAAGAGATATATTTAGCAGCGAAGAAGGATTGGTTGTATTTCCAAATGGAAATGTACTTACTGATAAAGTTTATTATAGTGATTTATATGATGAATATATAACATTTACAGATGAACCTATTAGTAGTGATTATATTAATAATTTAAAAGAATATGCAAATAATATATTAGAAGTATCTAATGAAATAGTTGAACATGATTTAATTAAAACAGAAAGTGATAAATTAGGAGAGTGTTTAAATGAATAAGAAAAGTGATTTAAAAATAATTATTATATTTATTGTAATTGGAGTATTATTATTTGGATTTTTAGCTTTTAGAGTTTATAAAGATTTTTTTAACAATCCAACTTCTAATAAAAAATTAGTATCATTAGATTTATATGGATATACATTAAGTAAAAATGATACAGAAGTTTATAAAGATACATTTAATGAATTAAAAGATGTTTTAAATGCAGATGAAATTAATTATGAAGAATATGCTAAACTTATATCACAACTATTTGTAATAGATGTTTTTACACTTGATAATAAGCTTGCTAGTACTGATATAGGTGGTCTTGAATTCTTACATAAAGATTTTAAAGAGAACTTTAGAGAAAATATGGGTTCTTCATTATATAAAAATGTACTTAGTAATATTGATGGTAAAAGAAATCAAGAACTTCCTATAGTTAGTAAAGCAATTGTTGATAATGTGTTTGAAACTAAATATACTTATGAAGGAAAAGAATATTCTGCATATTTAGTAACGGTATCTATTGAATATGAAAAAGATTTAGGATATCAGAATAGTATTAAATTAACTGTTATAAATGATAATAATATATTATATATAGTTAAAGGTGAAAAATAGCTTCTATTGGAACTAAATAAGATTATTTAGTTCTTTTTTATATAAGAATAATATAAGAATAAATTATTGTTTTTTTAAAAGAAATAGTATATAATTTTATTAAGAAAGGATAATTATGAAAAAAAGTAAAGAATTTTTATCCAATTTAAATTTTATTCTTATTAATTTAGAGAAAGATATAAAAGAATCCGACTTTTTAGAAGATAAAAAATACATAGAACTTACTAAAAAAGAGATAATTAATTATTTAAATAGCGTATATATGGAAATAAAATCTTGGAAAAAAAAATATAATGATAAAAATTATGTTTTAATTATAGATAAATATAAAGAAATAGAATCTATTATTTCAGAATTAGAATTATGTTTGGCAGATTATGAAGATAAATTTCATATGAATGGTATATCTTATTCAATATATCAAATTGGTGAGTTTTTAGTTAGTTTAATGAAAGAAGGTGATAAAAATGAAAGATGAAAAGCCAATAATTAAAGCATCAACACCAAGAAGTGGTAAATATGACACAAAAATTGATGTATACACTTCAGATCCTAAAGGAGATCATAAATCAATTCATATAGCAGTAGATAGTTCAAAAAAAACTGCACATATAATTGATACAACAAATGGAAAAACAGAACATACTGATACAAAATGTTATTTAACTACAGCATGCATGAAGGCTTTTAAAGAAAACTTTTATGATAATTGTTATGAACTAACAGTATTGAGATGGTTTAGAGATAATTTTGTATCAAAAGAAGATATAGAACACTATTATAAAATTGCACCAACAATAGTTGAAGCTATAAATAAAGAAGAAAAAAGTAATCTTATTTATGATTATATTTATGATAATGTTGTAGATTATTGTGTTACACAAATAGAAAATGGAAATTACGATAAAGCTTATTCTAGATATAAAAGTAGCATTTTATGTTTTGAAGAACAATTTGCAAAACCACTTTTAGGACAAAAACTTGTAAAAACATTAAATTATTAATATTTTAAGATTTTGTTATTATGATAACGTTATTTTTAATTTATTAGTTAATTTAAAAAGGAGTTTAAATGAATAAACTCCTATTTTTTTCTTTTATAACTTCTATCAAATATTACATCTGTTTTAAGTATTAAATATAAAACTATAAATACAAGTATTACATAACAGAATATTAATTCTGTACTATCCCCTAGTGTATAGAAAATAGTTGTAATTGAGAATAATAAGTTAATTGCATATATTAATAATAATGTACTTCTTTTACCAAATTTTTTTAATAATTGATGATGTATGTGTTCTTTATCAGCATGATCTATTTTTTGTCCTTTTAATTTTCTTCTAAGTATTGCAAATAATGTATCTAATATTGGTATTGCGAGGATTAAACATGGAATTATTAATGAAGTTAAGGTTGTAGTTTTAAATCCAAGTAAGAATATAACAGATATCATAAGTCCTAAGAATGTACTTCCTGCATCTCCCTGATATATTTTAGCAGGTGGGAAATTGTGCACTAAATATCCAAGTGTACTACCAAGCATTATTAAACTTAATATAATATCTAAACCACCAAACTTATTTAAAATAAATCCAAGTATTGCAATTGTTAAAAAATATATTGAAGATATACCAGCACAAAGACCATCAAGTCCATCTATTAAATTAATAGCATTTATAATAGCAACTATTATTAGAATTGTTAAAAATGGAGCAAAGAATCCAAAATTTATTGTTATACCAAATAAATTAGCTTTATTTAATTCAAGTCCTCCATAAAATACAATAATCATAGCAGAAATTACTTGAACTATAACTTTATATTTATTAGGCATTGGATTATCGTTTTTAGTCATATCATCAAAAAGTCCAAGTAACATTATTAGAAATGATGATATTAATATTGAAATCATTAAATCATTTTTAGGAGCAAACAGCATATAACCAAGTAAAAATGAAAAGAATATTCCAAGACCACCAAGTAGTGGAACAGGTTTTGTTTGCATCTTTCTTACTTTATCTGGTTTATCTACTATATTTAAAAATATAGCGACTTTTTTCATTAAATAAACAAATATTAATGAAGCTAAAAATGATACACTAACTATTATAAAAATGTTATGACCATTTACATTAAAATCCATACTTACCACTCCTAAAAATTATTATAAACTAATTTTACGATTTTTTCCATATAATATTTATGTTGTAAACTATGTAAAGTAGAATAATTAATAATGAAATATTTGTCACTTTTTGCTATAATTACTATAGTATAAATAAGTGAAAGGAGCATATATGAAAAAAAATAGTTTCTCAAAATTATTATTTACATTATTTTTCTTTTGTATTCCTTTTATTGTAAAAGCCAATTATGATGCTGTTATTGATGGTAGTAGTGTTAGAATTAGAGATAAAGCTACTACTGATGGTACAATACTTTATACAGTTAACTATAATACTTCAATTAGTGTAGTTGATAAAACACTTATTGAAGGTAATGGATGTGATACTAAATGGTTAAAAATAATATATAAAAATAAAACTGGTTATGTTTGTAGTAAATATGTAAAATTCGTAAACAATAGTTATTCAGGAATTAATGTAATAGATTGGACTTCAAGAGTTAATGCAAATAATGTATCTGTAAGACAAACACCAACTACTAGTGCTAAATCTTTAGATACACTAACACTTGGTGCTAATGTTAGAATTATGAATACAACAACTTCTAAAAATTCTGGTTGTTCTTCTAATACATGGTATCAAATTCAATATTATGGAGATAAAAAAGGTTATATTTGTTCTAGTTATGTTACTTCTAAAACTGATATAACTGCTACTGATGAAGAATATGCAAAAACATTAAAATCTGCAGGATTTCCTGATTCATATATACCTTATTTAACTTATTTACATAAAAAATATCCATCATGGACTTTCACTCCAAAGATTTTGAATAAAAACTTTGCTACTGCTGTTAGTAGTGAAGAAGGAAAAAACTATATGCAAACTACTAATGATAACTATAGAACTTCTAAAACACCAGCTGAAGGTTCTAGTTGGTTTAAAGTAAATAGTGGTGTAATTGCATTTTACTTAGATCCAAGAAACTTCTTAACTGAAGAGAGAATATTTATGTTTGAAAAACTAGATTATGATGCTTCTCTTGAAAATCAATATTTAGATTTAGTAAAATCAATTTTTGCAGGAGGAAAGCTTGCTGATGAAAAATACACAGTACCAATGGTTAATGCAGGTAAAACTAATAAAATAAGTCCTGTACATATAGCAAGTAGAATTGTACAAGAAGTAACTGCTAATGGTAGTGATTCAACTAATGGAACTGAATTTACTTGGAAAGGTAAGAAATACAGTGGGTATTATAACTTCTTCAATATTGGTGCTTATCAAACAGATGGAGTTTCAGCAATTACAAGAGGACTTGCTTATGCAGCTAAACTTGTAGATGATGATAAAAATAGAAGCCTTTGGAATAATATACAAACTGCTATTACTGAAGGAAGTCGTTTTCTTGCAAATGGATATGTAAATAAAGGACAAGGAACATTATATTATCAAAAATTTAATGTATCTCCTGATGCTTACTTTGATAGTTATACACATCAATATATGACTAATATTCAAGCTCCAGCAACAGAAGGTAATAAATCATATAATTCATATAATAAAGCTAATTTATTAAATAATGTATTTATATTTGAAATACCTGTTTATAATAATATGCCAGAATATACTTCCCTTCCAAATTCAGGTGATAAAAATAATAATTTAAAATCATTAAGTATAGATGGTTATAGTATTACACCAGTATTTGATAAAGATGTACTTACATATGAGGTATGGATTCCAGCTATTGTAAACAAATTAAAAATTAATGCCTCTGCAGAAAGCTCTAAAGCTACAGTTACTGGAAGTGGAGAAATAGAATTAATTAATGATGATACTGACATTACAATAACTGTTACAGCTGAAACAGGAGATGAAAAAAAATATATAATTTCAATTAGAAGAGTTAATGATAATACACCAGCTGAAGATGTATTAAAATCAGCTAATTTAAATGTTAATGGAAATTATATAAAAGTAAGTAGTAATAATTTATCTTCATTTGAAAAACAAATTGAATCAACTGGATCAAAAAGTTCAGTAATTAAAAATTCAAGTGGAGCATTAATGAGTGATAATAGTAAACTTACTACTAATAGTACACTTACAATGACTACTGCTCTTGAAACAAAAACATTTACAGTAGTTGTTAGTGGAGATACATCTGGTGATGGAGAAGCTACAATATTAGATTTATTACAAATGCAAAAATATATTATTGGTGCTGGTAAATTATCAGGTGCAAACTTTATTGCAGGGGATACTTCAAATGATAATAGTATTACTATATTAGACTTATTACAAGTACAAAAACATATAGTAGAAGGAAAACCTTTATAGGAGGAAAAAGAATGAAAAGAGTATTAAAATATTTAAGTATTACTATTATTAGTGCTTTGTTAGCATTTAGTAACATTAATTATTTAAAAGCAGCTTCTGCTTCTATTAGCATATCTACCTCTTTAAGTAATAATCAAATAGTAGTAGGTAAAACATTTACAGTAACAATTAAAATTTCATCATCTACTGCTCTTGGTTCATGGGAATTTACTCCAAGTTATGATACAAGTAAATTTAAACTAGTATCAGGTAAAACTCCAGTAGCAGCTTGGGCAGATAATGGAAATGTTAAATCAAAAAGTTATTCATATGAATTTAAAGCAATAGGTACAGGAAGTGGAACCATTACTGTAAAAAGTTATGGTGCTTATGATTGGGACGAAAAAAAATTATCAATTTCAAAAGGAAGTAAAACAGTAAAAGTTATTACTCAAAAAGAATTAGAAGCATCATATTCTAAAAATAATAATTTAAAAAGTTTATCAGTTGATGGATTAAAATTAGATCCTGCTTTTAATAAAGATACTACAAGTTATAAAGTAGAAGCTGATTCAAATACAACTAGTGTTAATATTAAAGCTAGTGTAGAAGATTCTAAATCAAAAGTGTCTGGAACTGGTAAAAAATCCGTATATGAAGGTGAAAATAAATTTAATATTACAGTCACAGCACAAAATGGTAGTACTAAAACATATACAATAATAGTTAATGTAATAGATCCAAATCCAATAGAAGTAAATATAAATAATCAAAAATATACTGTTGTAAAAAGAGAAAGTATACTTGAAGATGTAGAAGATTTTGAAAGAACAACGACTACAATTAATGATCAAAAAATACCAGTTTTTTATAATAAAACAAATGATTTTACATTAGTAGGTCTTAAAAATAGTGAAGGTGAACTTGAATATTTCTTATATGATAAAAATACAAATAGTTATAGTTATTATAACGAAGTTAAACTTAATGAATTTAAAATTTATCCACTTAAAATAGATAAAAAATTTAGTGAAGATTATAAACCTAGTAAAACAACTATAGGTACTGTAGAATTTGATTCATTAAAATTAGATAATAGTGATTATTCAATTATACATGCTAAAGATTTATCAACTGGAAAAGATGATTATTATACATATGATAGTAAAACTAATACAATGATTAGATATACTGATGAAGATACGGAAAGTTATAAAAATGAATTAGAAGAATATAAAAAATTAATTTTATTTCTAGGAGCAGAAAGTGTATTAATTATATTTATATTAATATGTATATTAATTAGTAAACTAGGGAAAAATAAGAAAAGAAAAAAGAAATTAAAAGAATTAGAAAATCAAAATAAAAAAGAAGAAAAAATTAAAAAAGAAGAAAAAGAAACAAAAAATGTTAAAAAAGAAGAAAAAAGTGATAAAATAGAAAAAGAGATAAATATTAAAGATAATGTTAAAGTTGAAAAATCTATAAGTGAAGAATTAAAGAAAGAAGAAAAAGTTGAAACTAAAAAAGAAGAACAAGAAGAAATAAAAGAATCTAAAAAAGATAAAAAGAAAGATAAAAAAGAAAAGAAGAAAAAAGATAAAGAAATAAAATAGAAGGATGATTTAAATGAAAAAGAAAAGAATAGTAAAATGCATACTTTCTATAATATTAATGATATTAGAATTAGTAGCTACTTTATTTATGGGATATTCATTAATATTATATAAAGGAGTAGAAACATTTTATAGAATATTTGGACTTATCATTTTAGTTTATTTACTTCTATTTTTTTCATATTTATTACTTAGAAGTATAAGTAAGAAAAAAATGATTTCATTTATTATTCCTGCTATACTTTCAATATTAATATCAGCAATTTTATTTGTAGGAGCTTATTATTTAAATAAAATATATAAAACTATTAATGAATATAGTAGTAATGAAAATATGTATCATTCATCTTTAGTTAGTTACGATAAAACATTAAAGAGTGAAAAAGATTTAAAAGATAAAAAGATTGGTATTGTAGATGATAAAAATGATATAGAAGGAAATATATTACCACTTGAAGCAATTGATAAATTAAAGTTAGAAGAAAATAATAAAATTGTTAAATATGAATCAACTATGGAATTATTATATGCTCTTAAGAATAAGGAAGTTGATGCAGGATTCTTTAGTTCTAATTATGTAGATATGTTTTATTCTATGGATGGATTTGAAGATATAGAAGAAGAAACCGTTGTTTTATATAAATATGAAAAAGAATATGAAAGTACAGATGAAGAAATTAAGAGTGAAAATTCATCTTTAAATAAACCATTTAGTATGTTGTTTATAGGTGTTGATTCATCTAATGATGGTGTTACTTCTGGATATAATGCAGATGTATTATTACTTGTAACATTTAATCCAAGTACTCTAAGAGCAACACTAACATCAGTACCAAGAGATATGTATTTAAAAACAGCATGTTCAAATGGACTTTATAGAAGAATTAATACTACTACTTGGGGTAGTTCTTCTAGTTGTGCAGTTCAAACTATAGAAAATCTATTTGATGTTGATATAGACTATTATGCTAAAATTAATTTTAAAGGTGTTGTTAATCTAGTAAATGCAGTAGGTGGAATTGATGTAGATGTAAACTATGCATTTTGTGAACAAAGTAGTTCAAGAGGATGGGGTAAAAATACAGTGTTTGTTGATGCTGGTATGCAACACTTAAATGGTGAGCAGGCACTTGCACTTGCTAGAAATAGACATAAACCTAATGATGGAAGCAAGACTGGTAAAAAGATGGCACAATATTGTCCTGATAGAACTTCTGGTAGTAGAAATGACTATCAAAGAGGTAAAAATCAAATGAAAGTTATTATGGGTATAGTAAATGCTGCTACTAAGATAAATGATCCTAATACCGCAATAGAAATACTTGAAAAAATTAAATCAAATTTCCAAACTAATATAACTTCAAAGGATGTAATGTCACTATATAATTTAGGTAAATCATTAGTAATAACTGATAGTACAAATTTAGTTAATGTACAAAGATTACAATTAAGTGGATATAGTGTATGGGGTAAAGTATATGATTCAACATCTAAAAGTTATCCTGCTGTTACTATTCCATATAATGGAAGTATAAGTGATATTAAAAAAGAAATTACCGCAAACTTAAATAATACTAAAATAACTGCTATTAAAAATATATCATTTGATATGAGTAATCCATATAAAGATACAGTATTAGGTCAAGATAAATATAGTCAATCTAGTATTGCAACTCTAAAGGATTTATCTTCATCTTCTGTATCAAGCATTAAATCTTATGCAAGTAGTAATGGATTAAAAGTTAAATTTGTTGATAAAGATACTAAAGCAGAAGTTAATATTGATGATTGGAGTGAATATTCATTTTATAGTCAAAAAGAACATAAAGACATTATATTAGATGAACTTGATACAATAACTATTAATGTTAAAAAGAAAGTAGTAAGTACACCAACTGTAGAAGACACAAGTACGACAGAAGATAATACTACAAATGATACTACAGAAGATACTACTACTGAAACTACACCAAGTGAAAATAATACTACTGAAGAAAAACCAGTAGAAACTGAAGATACAAATATTACACAATAGTCCTAGAAATAGGACTTTTTAATTGATTTTATAAAAGATTATCTAAAGGCATATATTGATTAAAATATATGTTTTTAATTTTTTTATAAAAAAAAGAAGTGTTTTGATACTTTGATGGCTAATTATATATTAGAGGTGATAATTATGTCTTTTGCAGAAGTATCAAAAAAACATTTTAAAAAAAGTTGCTGTGTATTAGATATGAGGTGATGGAGTAAAGTCATAATTAGCATAAACATCATATATATTAATTGGAAAATCC
>CANRBS010000002.1 GCA_947628895.1 uncultured Bacilli bacterium | reverse complement strand
TTACATATTAATATTTTTATATAATTATAATTCTTATTTTTTAGGAGTTAAATCTCCACACTTATTCTACACTAACAACAATATCCGCCTTTAGACTATCTTTTATAACATACTTTTAACTATAGAAACACAAAAAAATAGCAAAAGATAATCTCTTGCTATTTATTTGCTATACTTTTAATAATATTATTTAATATTTTAGAATTAGTAATAATATTATTTATATTGTCATTACTAATAAGTATCAAACTACCAAGTAAATCACTATTTAAAACTATTGGATATATAACCATTCTTCCTTCTTCAATTATATTATCACTTATTTGATTCTTTATTATTTTATCACTAATATAAACTTTTCTTTCTTGTATTAATTTATTTATATTTTCTCTTATTATTTCATTGCTATTTATAATTTTATTATTAATAACAAAATATATTTTATAGTTAGTAACTGATATAAAGCAATTAATTATATTATTTATTTTATCTTCAAAACTTTCTAATTTTGAATATTTTTCTAATATTATTTTATTTTCATCTATAGATATTTGAAAATCATCACCACTATTTATATTTAATGATTTTCTTAACTCTTTTGGTAAAACAATTCTACCAAGTTCATCTATTTTTCTAACTATACCAGTATGCATTAAATCACCCTAATTATAGTGTGATTTTATTTTAATATTTTATGCATTAAATTTCATAGAATATATTACTTCTAATAAACTTTCTAAATAATAAATATAATTTTTCTCTAATGTTGCTTTTAATAATGTAATAATTATTGTATCATTTTTATAACTGAAATTAAATTTAGTAGTTATTCTATTTGCTTCTACAAATAATTTTTCAACACTAATACTTTCATATACTTCTTTTTTCATTTTTAATACGACTTTTAAGTTATCATTTTCTGTAATTTTAACCATAGTAATCATAAGTAATTTTTCTAAATATTTTTCATGAGCATATAGTTCTAATGAATGATTAGTCATACCAAATCTATCTCTAATTTCACTTAATACTTCATTTAATTCTTTCTTAGTTGTAATTCCATTTATTTTCTTATGAAGTTCTATTACTATACTATTTTCATCTGTGTATTCTTTACCAATATGTGTTTCTACATCAATCTTATTATAATCTTTATTCTCTTCTTCTTCATCATTATTAATACCATTAACTTCTTCATTTATTAAGTCTAAATACATACTAACACCTACAGAATCAATAAATCCTGCTTGTTCTTTACCAAGAATGTCCCCAGCACCTCTTATTGCTAAATCTCTCATTGATATTTTATATCCACTACCAAGTTCAGTAAATTCTTTAATTGCTTCAAGTCTTTTAACAGCTGTTGTTCCAAGTACTTTTTCTTTTTTATACATAAGGTATGCATAGGCAATTTTATTGCTTCTTCCAACTCTACCTCTTATTTGATATAACTGACTTAATCCAAATCTATCACTATCTATAACTACTATGGTATTGGCATTAGGTATATCTATTCCATTTTCTATAATTGTTGTACTTATTAATACATCATATTCTCTATTAGTAAAATCATATATTATATCTTGCATTTCTTGTTTAGACATTTTACCATGTGCATAACAAATTCTAGCTTCTGGTATTAATTTTTTATATTTATTTACAAGAGTATCCATATTAGTAATATTATTATATAAAATAAATGCTTGTCCATCTCTAGACATTTCTTTTAATATTACTTCTCTTATTAACATTTCATTATATTCAATTACATATGTTTGAACTGGATATCTATTTTTAGGTGCTGATTCTATTAGTGATAAATCTCTAATACCAACAAGTGACATTTGTAAGCTTCTTGGAATTGGTGTTGCGGATACTGATAAAACATGTACGGTTGATTTTAATTTTTTAATTTTTTCTTTTTGTTCTACACCAAATCTATGTTCTTCATCTATTACTAATAAACCTAAATCTTTAAATTCAACATCTCCACTAAGAAGTCTATGTGTTCCAAATATTATATCAATTTTACCTTCTTTTAGTTTTTTTATTTTTTCTTGAACTTGTTTGTTAGTAAAATGTCTATTAATAATATCAATATTTACCCCATGATTTTTAAATCTTTGTAAGGCAGAATTGTATTGTTGATGTGAAAGTAATGTGGTTGGACATAAGTATGCTACTTGTTTTCCATTTATAACAGTTTTATACATTGCTCTAAATATAACTTCAGTTTTACCATAACCAACATCTCCACATAAAAGTCTTTCCATTGGTCTTGGTCGTTCTAAGTCTCTTTTAATTTCTTCAGCCGCTTTTAATTGATCAGTTGTTTCTTCATATTCAAATTCACTTTCAAATATTAATTGATTTTCATCATCTTTTTTAAATGGTTCTATTACTGCTTTATTTCTTTCTTTATATATATTTAAAAGTTCACCTGTAATATTCTTAATTCTTTCTTTTATTTTTAATTTAGTTTTAGTCCATTCAACACTATTTAGTTTATTAATAGTTGGTCTTGCACCTTCTTTAGCCGTATATTTATATAATTTAGATATATCTTCAACAGGCATATAAAGTTTATCATCACCTTTATATTGTATTAAAATATAATCTTTCTTCATACCATTCTTTTCAATAGTTGTAATTCCTTTATATATACCTATTCCTGATTTTCTATGAACTACATAATCTCCTATATTAATACTATCAAGTGATAATATTTTATCTCCTAATGATGATTCTTTTAGTAATTCTTTTTTAGTGTATGTTTCAAATAAATCATATTCACTATAATAATATTTATTTTCATAAATAAATCCATGATTTAATATACCATTTACTATGTTGATATTTTTATTTTTAGATAATAAGTCTTTTTTTAATAATTCATTTGTAGTATATAGTGTTCCATTAGTATTTATTATATCATTTAAGAATTTTTCTTTATTTGATGAGTATTTTTCTATACTTTTAGCTTCTATTTTAATGTCATAATTTCTATTATTTATAGTATCTAAAAACATATCTTCTTTATTTACAAGTGAAGATAATTTAAATATTTCATTTTCCATTTCTAAATATTTAACTTGTGGTAATAACATTTTTTCTTGCTCTACTATTTGATTGTAATTAGTATAAATAACTATTCCATCATTTATGTAATCTCTTATATTTGAATTATTATCACCAAAATCATCTTTTATTGTTCCAATTGATATTTCATCTATTTCTTTAATTGATTTTTGAGTAGTAACATCAAAATATTTTATTTTTTCTACTACATCATCAAATAATTCTATTCTAATTGGATTTTCTTCTTCTATTGGAAATATGTCTATTACAAATCCTCTTACTGAAAATTCAGCTGTATTATAAACAGTACTTTCTCTTTTATATCCATTTTCTATAAGTTTTTTAATAAATTCTTCTCTTTTTATCGTACTACCATTTTTAATATTTATTTTATTTTCTATATATTTATTTTTATTAGGTAATTTTTTAATAAAACTATTTAAGTGTACTATTATTATTTTTTGTTTGTCATCATTAATTTTATTAAGTAAATTAACTCTTAAAAATAAAAGTTCAGGTGATGCTGCAATAGCTTTTTTACTAATTAAATCATCTTCTGGAAATAAATATACGGCATCTATGTAATTCTTAAGTTCATTATAATAATTAGTTGCTTCATTTAATGTTGGATATACTAAAAGTAAATTTTTTTTAGACTTAAAAAAGATATATAACAATAATTGATTATATATTTCATTTTTACTAATTGATATTTTTTTACATTTTAATATATCATCATCAAATAATTTTAAACATAAATTATTATTCATATATTTATTTTTTCCTTTATTATTCATTTTATTATAATGTTTGTTGGTATTATTGTATTGTATTTTTTATCTTTTTATATTGTGTTCACTTTATTTTCTATTATATTTTTGCATTAAACTATCAATGTCATTAGTTGAAAAGTCTTCTATAATATTTTTCATAATTGGAAATAAACTACGGATTTTTTCTTTGTCTTCTTTAGAGAACTTTTTTAATACATATTCTTCTAATGGTATTTCATTTTTAGATATACCTATTCTTATTCTTTTAATATTTTCTGTTTTTAAATTTGATATTATATTTTTAATACCATTATGTCCTGCTGCACTACCATCTCTTTTTATTTTAAATGTACCTACTTCAAAGTCTATATCATCATAAATTACTAATATATCATCTATAGAAATATTATAAAAATTAACATATTTAATTACACAGTTACCTGATAAATTCATATAAGTTTGTGGTTTTAATAAAATTATTTTTTCACCATTTATATTATCTTCTGCATAAAGACCATTGTATTTTGATTTATAACTTAACTTTTTTTCATTAACATAGTAATCAACAACACTAAATCCTACATTATGTCTTGTACCTTCATATTTCTTATCAGGATTTCCTAAACCAACTATTAATTTCATAATTATCCCTTTCTATTTCATTACCGTATTATATAATTTATTCTTACTTATATTGTGTGCTTCTGCTACTAACTTTATTGCGGTTGTTTTTGTTTTACCTTCTTTAATTAATTTATTTACTTCTTCAGTATAATCTATATTTTCTTCTTCTGTTATTTTGTTACCTTCAACTACTATAACTATTTCACCTTTTATTTTATCACACTTTTCTATTAAATTATCAAGATTATCTCTTATTACTTCTTCATATAATTTTGATATTTCTCTAACTACTGCTGCTTTTCTATTACCTAGTACTTCTTTAATAGTTTTAAGTGTATCTACAATTCTATATGGTGACTCATAAAATACTATCGTATATTTTATATTTTTTAATTCAGTTAATTCTTTAATCATTTGACTTTTTTTAGTATTTAAAAATCCATAAAATAGGAATCTTTCATTACTTATTCCAGACATATTTAAAGCTGGCAATACTGCATTTGGTCCAGGTAAGCTAATTACGGTTATATTATTTTTTATTGCTTCTTCTACAATAACATTCCCTGGATCACTAATAAGTGGTGTTCCTCTATCTGTTACATAACCTATATTTTTACCACTTTTTAATATATTAATTATTTTATCTTTATGTTTCATTTCAGTATATTTATGACATGATTCTATTTTCTTATTAATATCATAATATTTAAGTAAAGTAAAAGTTTCTCTTGTATCTTCTGCAAAAACTATATCAACACTTTTTAATGTTCTAATTGCTCTAAATGTTATATCTTCTAGATTACCAATTGGTGTTGGTATTAAATATAAATTTCCATATTCACTTTTTTCATAACTTTTTTGTATCATTTTCTATACCTTTCTATTTTTTTACCAAATATTTTTAATACTTCTTCTGTATATGTACCATCTTCATTATGAATATATAATGGTGGTAATATTTTTAAAGAACTTTTACCATTTTTATGACCATCAATAAGTACTAAATTTGATTCACTATTCATTTTTGGATAAATTAACCTTATTCTTTTTGGTTCTATATTATTTTTTCTCATAAGTTCAATTATATCTAGTAATCTTTCGGTTCTATGTATTATACATAAAGATGCGGTATTTTTTAATAATTTTCTAGATATTTTTATAATATCTTCAACCGTAATATATTTCTCATGTCTTGCTGTTGCTTTTATTTCATTTTCATTAGTAATACTTTCTTTATTGTATTTAAAATATGGAGGATTACAAGTAATTAAATCAAATGTATCTGTTTCATAAATTTTAGTTAATTCTTTAGCATCAATATTTAATACTTTTATTTTATTTTCTAAATTGTTTATTTTTACACTTTCAATAGCTAAATCATATATTTCTTTTTGTAATTCTACACCTGTTATACTTGTATTTTTATTTGTTTTAGTTGATAAAATTAAAGGAACTGGTGCATTTCCAGTACATAAATCTAATATATTTTTAGTATTTTCATTTACAATAGCAAAGTCTGGTAGTAAAACTGAATCCAAACTAAAATTAAAATAATTCTTATTTTGAACTATTTTTAATTTATTAAAATATACTAAATCATTTATTACTTTTTCTTCTTTTTGCATCTTTTGTATCTTTTTTAAAAGGTACTTCTACTTCAATTTTATTACTTTCATCTGTTAAAATTGTATATTTTCTTCTTGGTATATCTAATGATACTACAGTACCCTCTACTCCTTCATAATTTACTTTATCTCCTACTTCTGGTAAGTCTTCTCTATATAAAGAATATAAATCATCTTCATATTTTAAACAACATAAAAGTCTTCCACATAATCCATTTATTTTATTAGGATTAAGTGCTAAGTTTTGATTTTTTACTTGTGCTATACCTACTGAATCTAAATCATTTAAGAATGTAGAACAACATAATTTTCTACCACATTGTCCAATACCAGAAATTTCTTTTGCTTTATCTCTTACTCCTACTTGTCTTAATTCTATTCTTGTTTTATAGATAGCTGCTAGATTCTTTGCTAGTTCTCTAAAATCAACTCTATTATCTGCTAGAAATTGAAATACTAATTGTTTTCTATCAAATGTGAAATATGCATCTAAAAATTTCATATCAAGATTTAATTTATTAGCTAGTTCTTCTGCTTTTGATATTGCTTTTTTAGCTTCTTTTATATTTGTATTGTTTTGTCTTTCATCTTCTTTTGTGGCTACTTTTAATATATTTGCATGTTCTAAATTATCATTCTTTTCATATATACATGCGACTGTTGCAAATTGACTTCCTCTTTCTGTATCAACTATTACATTATCACCTATATTTAATTTAAAACCATTATCATTAAATATATATTGTTTACCACCTTTTTTAAATTCTACTCCTATTAAATTCATATATTACATCTCCACATTTCAATAATAAATCTATCAATACTTAAATTTTTATTTAAATTATTTTCTAATCTATTAATATTATTGTTAATTATTAATATTTTTTTAGATATCATAACAATATCGTTGTTTTTAACTATTATATCATCTTTATCAACTTTATCATTTACTATGTTTTCTAATGATTGATGATATTTATTCAATATATATTTTAATACATTTTGTAAATAATTTCTATCTTCAATGATACTATACATTTTATAATTTAATGCTATTGACTTTATATTATTTTCTTCTATTTGTTTTATTATTTCTAATGAAATATCTGCATATTTTTCATCAATTTCATCTTTAGTTGATGATGAAATAAATATTTTTTGACATCTACTTAATATTGTAGGTTTAACACTATCCATATTAGTTGTAAGTAATATTGCATATATATTTTCTTGTGGTTCTTCTAATGTTTTAAGTATTGCATTGTATGCAAAGTCATTTAGTTTTTCACATTTATCTATTATATATACTTTAGTACTATTAAACTGTGATGTTGTTGATATTTCATTTAATAAATTTTTTATATCATCTTTTGATACAATACCATCTTCTTGTTTTAAAACATATAAATCAGGATTTTCATCCATATTTTCACAATTTTGAAAAAAATATGATTTTAAAACTTTATTTAATTCATCTTTGATTTCATCATATGTTGTATTTCCAATAATGAAGGCTTGAGTAAGCATATTTTCTTTACTTAATTTATCAAAGTAATCAAATATTTTACCCATTTTTGCACCTCCATTAACAATAATATTTCAAATATATTATAGCTATTATTCCAAAAAAGTCAAAGAAATATATAATAAATATTGTATAAGGATTTATTGGTATTATTTTACCTTTGGTGCTTATTACTATATTAACAGTATATAGTAGGCATAGTGACCAAACTATTTTCTTTAAAATACTAATAATCATATTTGCTCCTTAATTTACAATATGAATTATATATTAATTTATGATATTACTTTTCTATCATCCCAAGCTTTTGATATCATTATTGGATCTAAATATTCAATATCACTACCCATTGGAATACCATAAGATAGTCTAGATACTTTTACATTGTATTTTTCTAATATTTTTTGAATATATAATGATGTAACTTCACCTTCTATTGATGGATTTAATGCTATGATTATTTCTTTTACGGCATCAGTTATTCTACTAATTAGTGTACTAATGTTTAAATCTTCTGGATTAATTCCTTCAATTGGTGAAATTAGGCCATTTAAAACATGGTAATAGCCATTATATTTTTTAGTTTTTTCAATAGAAAATACACTTTTTGAGTCTTCTACTATGCAAATTGTAGTTTTATCTCTTGTATTATCACTACATATTTCACATATGTCACTATCACTTAAGCATCCACAAGTAGTACAGTTTCTAATATTTTTTTTAAATTCAATTAATGAATTAGATAAATTTTCTATTTCTTGTGTGTCTCTTTCATATAGTGAATAAACATATCTTTCTGCAGTTTTTTCACCTACACCTGGTAAGATAGTTAAATTGTTTACTAAATCTTGAAAACTTTTAGGTAAAGCCATAGATTATAATATTCCTCCAAGGCCACTAGCATATTTACCTAATTTATTTTCTTTTTCTTTCTTTACTTGATTTAGTACATCATTTATAGCAACTAATACTATATCTTCTAACATTTCTTTATCTTCTAAAATAGATTCATTTTTGATATTAATTTTCTTTATTTCATTAGTTCCTAAGCATTCTACTAATATGTTTTCATTTTCATATGTAAATGTAGAATTTTCTATTTCTCCTGTAGTTTTTTCAATGTCTTTTTGTAATTTTCTTGCTTGAGCCATCATAGCTTGTATATTCATATTTTCTCATTCCTTTCAATCTTCACTTATATATTCTTCACCAAATATACTTTCAATACTTTCTTGCAATTCAGTGCTTTTTTTCTTTTTTTGTGGTATTTTTTTTAATTCTTGATATTCATATTTTTTACCTGAATTAATGTTTTTAATATATTCAGCTTTTATATCATTCCACTCATCAGTTGTTACTGCTACTACCACATAATCTTTATTATATATCATTTTCAATAATTTTACTATTTCATTTATATTTTTTTCAAATAATACTACTTCAAAATTATTTTTAAATGTGAATAAGATGTTAGTTTCACCAACAACTTCTGGAGTTGACTTCAATAATAAATTTGCTATTGAATTGTATTTTTTATTTGTTACGAATTCTTTTATTGAAACAAAGTTATTAACAAATTCATTTTTTAATTGTTTATTAGCATTATACAAACAATTGTTTATATTTATTTTTTTATTTTCTATTAACAATTCATCTAATTCACTAGATTCTTCTGTTTCTGTTTCTTGCTTTTTATTAACGGTTTTGTTTGTGTTTTCAGCTATTTCTTGTATTTGTATGTTATCATCTTCTTTAGTTGATATTGCTTTTGGTGTATTTGTTTTTTCTATAAAAAGAAGTGTCATTTTTATTAAATAAATTTCAGCTACTGTCTTTTGATTATTGCTTTTCTTTAAATCATAATTTAAATCAAATAATTGTGTTGACAATTCAATAAATAAATCTGTATCTATTCTTGAATAATTTGATAGTTTATCTTCATATTCTTTATCAAAATAATTTTCTGTATTATTATAAATTAATATATCTTTTATAAGTATTTCTAATTTTTCACATACTTTAATAAAATTTTTTCCTGATTCATAGTATTGATTTACTATTTTAATAACATCTTTAATATTACCAGATGTAATTGCTGTTAATATATCAAATACGGCATTTTCATTAATATCACCAATTAAATTATATATATCATCTACTGTAATATCTTCTTTATTTAAAGATAAAGCTTGATCTAATAAGTTAATTGCATCTCTAAGTCCACCATCACTTAATTTTGCAATAGTATTTATGATACTATCATCTAATTTTCTATTTTCACTTTCTAAAATAAATTTTAACCTATTAACAATATCTTTTTCATTTATTTTTTTAAAATCAAATTTTTGGCATCTAGAAATAACTGTTGCTGGAATCTTATTAACTTCAGTTGTTGCTAGAATAAATATTGCATGTGCAGGTGGTTCTTCTAATGTCTTTAATAAAGCATTAAATGCACTTGTTGATAACATATGAACTTCATCTATTATATATATTCTATATTTTAAATTACTAGGCATAAGTTTAACATTGTTAGTAATTTCTCTTATTTCATCAACACCATTGTTACTAGCAGCATCTATTTCAACTATATCTAGTTCTTCTTCTATATTAGATTTGCATGAATCACATTCACCACAAACATCACCATCAGTTGAATTTAAGCAATTTACTGCTCTTGCAAATATTTTAGCTATACTTGTCTTACCTGTCCCCCTTGGTCCACTAAAAATATAAGCATGACCTATTTTATTATTTAAAATACTATTTTCAAGTATTTTAACAACGACATTTTGACCAACTACATCTTTAAATTTATGGGGTCTATATTTTCTATATAATGAAATGTATGACATAATTGATACCTCCGAAATAATTATATCAAATTTTATTAATTTTTACTATCTTTTATCTTTAAAAAATTCAGTTAATTCCTTATAAAAATACTCATTTTGATCTTCTAATTTTTTGTAATTAATTTTGTTATTAGCAACCTTATTTTGATCTAAAAAATAATATACTTTTTGTATTTTTGCAGATTTGATTACTTCTTCACACATTTTACATGGCTTTAATGTTACATATAATTCACAATCACTTAAATTATATGTATTTAATTTTTTAGATGCTTTTTGTATTGCTAATATTTCTGCATGTGCTAGAGGATTATTTTTTTTAACTCTTTGATTATATGATTTAGATATAATTTTATTATTTTTCACAATAACACATGAAACAGGTACATCTTCATTTTTTAATGTTTTATTATTTAATTTTTTTAAAAATTCACAAATATTCAAGTATTTCACCTACCTTTTTATTGTGAAATTATTTCCCGGGAAATAATTTCATATATATTTTTACATTAATTACTAAAAATTTCACAATTTTCACAATTGAATTTTCACATTAGAAATATAAAATTATTTTTATTTTAAATTCTAGCTTCACAAAAATTATTTCCCGGGAAATAATTTTTCACATTTACTTGTAAAGTTTTATAAATGTTTCACGTGAAACAAAATTTAATTTCAATAAAAAATGTGCACACAAGTTTCATACTTAAGGCTGCTATTTTCCAATTCTGACCTGTTTCATATTAGACTTGTTGCACAAATAAATTATACTATAAATTAATTTTAATATCAATTATTTTTACTGTTTGAATTTTGTGTTTATTGAAAATTATTTCCCGGGAAATAATTTTTACATTTCTTTATATTTTTTATTAAAATTTTACTATATTAATAATTACTATATCAATATAATACTAATTAAATTTATTAATTATATTGATTATATTACTTAATTTATTTACTATTTATTGTAATTATTTAAAATTTTAGAACAATTTTTAATTTTATATAAATGTTTCACGTGAAACAAAACAAATATTTTTAAAATAATAAATCATAAAAGTATGAAATATATTTTTTTATAAAATGTTTGCTTTGAAATTATTTCCCGGGAAATAATTTCACTTTTGTTTACTGAATTTTAATATTTTTATTTGTATAAATTTAAAATAAAGAATTATTATAAATTTTACTTTACACAATTTAATAATCTCACACTATATTTATAATAAATAATACAATGTATCTATCACTGTATGACTTAATTAAATTTTTACAAATTTCACAATAAAAACTATTACTTTTTATTGTGAAATTATTTCCCGGGAAATAATTTCATATATATTTTTACATTAATTACTAAAAATTTCACAATTTTCACAATTGAATTTTCACATTAGAAATACAAAATTATTTTTATTTTAAATTCTAGCTTCACAAAAATTATTTCCCGGGAAATAATTTTCACATTAATTTTTGTTCAGATAAAATAAAAAATATTTCCCGGGAAATATTTTTTATATTTTTAATTAGTTATTTTCTTGTTCATCAGTTTTTTTATTCACATTATTATCTGTTGTAACTTAATCATTTAATTCTGATTCTTCTTCTACTTCTTCTTTTTCAACTAATGATATTGAAGCAACTTTATTATCATCTTTTAGATTAATTAATTTAACGCCTTGAGTAACTCTACCCATTTGAGAAATTGCATTAACATCTAATCTAATAATAATTCCATTATTTGTTATTATCATTAAATCTTCATTATTATTTGTAGATTTGAAGCTAACTATTTTTCCATTCTTCTCAGTAATATTTAGTGTTTTAACACCTTTACTTCCTCTCTTAGTTTCTCTATAATCTTCAATAATCGTTTTCTTTCCATAACCATTTTCTGTAACTACCAATAATAGTTTACCTGGTTCAGATACTTCAGATCCAACACAAATATCATTATTAAGATTAATACCTCTAACTCCTGCTGCTGTTCTACCCATTATTCTAATTTCATTAACATTAAATCTTACCATTCTACCATTTGATGAACACATTAATACTTGACTATTTTCATCTGCCAATTTAACTGAAATTAATTCATCATTTTCTTTTAATGTAATAGCTATTTTTCCACTTTGTCTTATATTATCAAACTCACTTAATAAAGTTCGTTTAACAAGACCATTTTTTGTACTAAACAACAAACATTTGTTTGAAATATCTTTTTCTACTTTTAACATTGTATTAATTTTTTCATCTTTTTCTAATGATAATAAGTTAACTATTGGTAAACCTTTTCCAACTCTAGAATATTCAGGAATTGCATAACCTTTCATTCTATAGACTTTACCTTTATTTGAGAAGAATAATAAATTATCATGTGTATTTAATGAAATTAATTGTTCAACATAGTCTTCTTCAGTAGTAGTAATACCTTTAATTCCAACACCACCTCTATGTTGAGCTTTATATGTATCTTTTGAAATTCTCTTAATATAATTCTTGTTAGTTAATGTAACAATTACATCTTCTTGTGGAATTAATGCTTCATCTTCTATATATTCAATAGCTGTCATATCAATTGTTGTTCTTCTTTCATCACCATATTTATTCTTAATTTCAAGCATTTCTTTCTTAATTATTTCAAGAACTTTTTCTTCACTAGCTAAAATTGACTTTAATTCTTCTATTTCTTTTAATAGATTTTGTAATTCTTCTTCAATTTTATCTCTTTCTAAACCAGTTAATCTTCTTAATTTCAATTCTAATATTGCATCAGATTGTATTTCATCTAATCCAAATCTTGACATTAATTTTTCTTTAGCATCAGCATCATCTAAAGCATTTCTAATAATTTTAACTACTTCATCAATATTATCTTGTGCTATTTTATAACCATTTAAGATGTGAACTCTTTTTTCATCTTTAATTAAATCAAATTTTGTTCTTCTAATAATAATTTCTTTTTGATGATCTATATATTTAGAAATAATTGATTTTAATCCTAAAGTTTTTGGTGTTAAACCATCTAACATTAAGAATATAATTCCATAATTTGTTTGAAATGATGTATGTTTATATAAATTATTTAAAACTACTTGAGCATTCGCATCTCTTTTTAATGTAATTGTAATTTTTACACCATCTTTTAAATCTGTATGATAATCTGTTATTCCATCAATTACTTTATCTCTTACAAGTTCTGCTACTTTATCCTTTAACTCTTGTGTATTAACACCATATGGAACTTCAGTAAATACAATTGTGTTATGTCCATTATGTTCTTCTATTTCAGCTCTACTTCTAATTGTTATAGAACCTCTACCTGTTTCATATGCTTTTTTAATACCAGAATTTCCTAAAATAATACCACCTGTTGGAAAATCTGGACCTTTAATATATTGCATTAATCCATCAGTATCAATATCTGGATTATCAATATAAGCAATGCATCCATCAATAACTTCTGTTAAATTATGTGGTGGAATATTTGTTGCCATACCAACAGCAATACCCATTGAACCATTAACTAATATATTAGGAAATCTTGATGGTAATACTTTTGGTTCTTTTCTGGTTTCATCAAAGTTTAAATCCATATCAACAGTATCTTTGTTAATATCTCTTAATAATTCTAATGATATTTTAGCAAGTCTTGCTTCTGTATAACGATATGCAGCAGGTCCATCACCTTCAATATTACCAAAGTTACCATGTCCATCAACAAGCATATATCTTTGATTAAAATCTTGTGCTAAACGAACCATAGCATCATATATTGATGAGTCACCATGTGGATGGTAATGACCCATAACATTACCTACTGTAGTTGCTGATTTTCTATGAGGTTTATCAGGGGTATTTCCTTCTTCAAACATTGACCATAAGATTCTTCTGTGAACTGGTTTTAAACCATCTCTTAAATCTGGTATTGCACGAGAAGTAATAACACTCATTGAATAATTTAAGAAAGAATCTTTGACTTCATCTACAATATTATTTTCTCTATGTGAATCTCTTTCATGAAAAGTTCCACCAAAATCATTATTTTCTTCACTATTTTCAACATTTTCTAATGATTCAGTTTCTTCTGTTTCTTCTAATTCTGTATTTTCATTATTATTTAATTCTTCACTATCCATTATAAACCTCCTATATATCTAAATTCTTAACATTAATTGCATTTTCTTCTATAAATGCTCGTCTTGGTTCTACTTCATCACCCATAAGTTTTTCAAATATAGCATCTGCTGCTATACAATCATTAACTGTTATTCTTCTTAAAACTCTTTTATTTATATCCATTGTTGTTTCATTTAATTCTTCAGCATCCATCTCTCCTAAACCTTTCATACGAGCTATTTCAGCACGACTTCTTACATTTTCAGGTAAAGATGCTAAATATTCTTCTTTTTCTTGTAAATCTAACACATATTTTCTTGTTTTACCATGCATAATTCTAAACAATGGTGGTTGTGCTGCATATACATGTCCTGCTTCAACAATTGGTCTAAAGAATCTATAAAATAATGTTAATAATAATACTCTAATATGTGAACCATCAACATCAGCATCGGTCATTATTATAATTTTGTCATATCTTAATTTAGATAAATCAAAATATTCACCTATTCCAGTACCAAATGCAGTTATTATAGTTTTAATTTCTTCATTTCCAAGTGCTTTATCAAGTCTTGCTTTTTCTACATTTAATATTTTTCCTCTAAGTGGAAGAATTGCTTGTGTCATTGAATCTCTACCTTTTTTAGCAGATCCACCGGCTGAATCTCCCTCGACTATAAATATTTCTGAAATTGTTGGGTCTTTACTCTTACAATCTGATAATTTACCAAAGAAATTAGTTGTTGCTAAATCACTCTTTCTTGTAGCTTCTCTTGCTTTTTTAGCAGCCATTCTTGCATTTCTAGCAAGAACTGCTTTATTTATAATAATTCTTGCATCCTCTGGATTTTCTAATAAAAATTGTTCAAAACCTTCAGAAAATACACTATCTGCTAGATTTTTAACTTCACTATTTCCAAGTCTTCCTTTTGTTTGCCCTTCAAATTGAGGGTTTGGATGCTTACAAGATATAATCATTGTAAGTCCTTCTTTTACATCATCTTGAGTTAAATTATCATCTTTTTCTTTTAATATATTATTTTTTCTAGCATATGAATTTATTACTCTTACAAGTGCTCTTTTAACACCATCTTCATGAGTACCACCATCATGTGTATTAATATTATTAACAAATGAATAAGTATTTTCATTATATCCAGAATTATATTGCATAGCTACTTCAAATACTATTCCATCTTTTTCACCAGTTAAATGGATAATATCATCATGAATTACTGTTTTTCCTTGATTAATAAATCTTACATATTCACTAATTCCACCTTCATAAAGAAATTTATCACCTTGAGTATCTTCTTCATCTCTATCATCTCTTAATGTTAGTTGTAATCCTTTATTTAAAAATGCAAGTTCTCTAGTTCTAGTTTTTAATGTTTCATAATCATAAATATCTGTATCAAATATATCAGGATCTGGTTTAAATGAAACAGTTGTACCAGTTCTATTCTTTTCACATTCACCTATTTCAGTTAACTTTTGAACAGTTTTTCCACCATCAGCAAACTTTGTTTCATATATTTTTCCATCTTTATATACAGTTACTGTAACCCATTTTGATAAGGCATTAACTACAGATGCACCAACACCATGAAGTCCACCAGATACTTTATATCCACCTCCACCAAATTTTCCTCCTGCATGTAATACTGTATAAACAGTTTCAACAGTAGAAATTCCTGTTTTTGGATGGATACCTACTGGAATACCACGACCATTATCTTTAACTGTTATTGAATTATCTTTATTTACTATTATTTCAATATTATTACAATAACCAGCTAAAGCTTCATCAATTGCATTATCTACGATTTCCCATACTAAATGATGAAGTCCTTTAACATCAGTTGTACCTATGTACATACCTGGTCTTTTTCTTACTGCTTCTAACCCTTCTAATACTTGAATATCATTTACGCCATACTCATCACTCATTTTCTCACACCCTCTCATCTAAATTAAATATTTTGGCTTTATCTATTAATCTTTTATTAATATTTTTTAAATCAGTTGTTGTTATAAATACTTGTATATCTTTATTTAACGATTTAAAAATATTATTTCTATTTTTTTCATCTAACTCACTAAACAAATCATCTAGAAGTAATATAGGTTTTATATCATAATCATTAACAAATATTTGAACTTCTGACAATTTCATAGCAAGAACAATCAATTTTTGAAGTCCTTGTGAGCTATATTCTTTAGAATTATTACCATTATGAATAAATTCATAATCATCTCTGTGAACACCTATTGATGTCATACCAATATTAATTTCTCTTTTTCTATTTTTCTTTAGTTCAGCTAGGATTTTATCATAATCATTTATTTCATAATCACTTATATATTTGATAAATATTTGATTATTTTTTTCATAGTTTTTGAATATATCATTAATATATTTGTTAATTAATTCTATATACTTCTTTCTATATTCATATATTTTTAATCCTTCACTAACTATCTTTTGATCTAATACATCTAAATATCTAGTATCTAAATTACTGTTCAACATTAATTTTTTTAAATAATCATTCTTATTTTTAATAAGATTATTATAATTGTTTAAATAATGTAAGTATTCTTTATGTAATTGAGATATTTGAATATTTAAATAATTTCTTCTAGTATTAGGAGTTGCTTTAATTAATTTAAGTTCATCAGGAGATAGCATTATAATTCTATATTGTGATATAAAATCACTTAGTCTTCTTTGTAATTTAGAATTTATTTTAGTCTTTTTACCATTTTTATCTAAATAAACTTCTAAATTCTTTTTAGGTCCATAATCAAAATAATGTATTTTTATTTTTAAAAAATCACTATCATTATTAATTAATGCATAATCATTATTTGTTTTAAAAGATTTTGCTAAACTACCTAAATATATTGCTTCTATTATAGATGTTTTGCCAACTGCATTTTTACCTATAATAATGTTTAAATTTGAAAAATTATCAAAATTTTTCTTTTTATAGTTTCTAAAATTTAGTAACTCAATCTTGGTAATATTCATTTTTAAACCTCTTTTTCCCCCTAAATTTAAATTTTAGCTTTTTAAGGTACTCCTACACACTGTATTAATTATAACATAATTTAAGGCATAAAAAAAGATATAATTATATTTTTTCTAATAAATAACATTATATTTTTAATATGATTTTATATTACTTTCATCAAAATTTTTTGTTTGATAATTATATTTACCATTACATTTAATATAAGTCTTTGCCTCTTCAAAATATTTATCAACATTGTATTGAAAATTTAGATTTAAATAATATTCATCATTTATTATTTCTGAATATTTTTCATAGTTAACTGTATTATTAATAATTAAAGATAAATATCCTACACATTTATATCCTTCTTTTTCTAAGTTTTTTAAATTAAAATTCTCATAGTTTGTCTTTTTTAAGTAATCATCTAATTGTATTATATTTTTTCCTTGTTGTATATTAAATAATTTTTGATTTTTAATATTCATTGCATTAAAAATAATATCGTCCTCTATTTGTTCTATAATATCTATAACATAATCTTCACTGTTATTATAATTCTTTTCTAATTGATAAAGTCTTATGCCATCTTTTAAAAATAAAATATTTAATAGTGTAATAATTATTGATATAACTAAAAGTATATAATTCAATGAAGTTTTTATATTTTTTCTATTTAATATAATACATAATATTATTTCAAAAATATTTATAATAAAAATTGAAATACTACACCAAGATATTCCTAATAAAATTAAAGGTTGATTAAATATAATACCTAATATACTTAATATAATTGTTATAAAAAAAGAAATTAATGGTAAATATTTATATTTACTTTCTATTCTTACACTATCACTTTGTTCTCTAGATTGCTTTAATTGTTTTAAATATAATATGGAATGCATTATTATAAAAATTCCTAATAAAAAATACATTACACTAAATAAAGAACCATCAACAGATGTTATAATCATTAAACTACTAATTATTATATTTAAATTTCCTATAAATTTTTTATTTTCTTTTTTATTAGATATTATTAATATTGAAAATATTAAAAACAAAATTGATTTTAAAAATATAGGTATTGCTTTTTCTATTCCTTTTGATATGTATAAAAAATTTACAATAATAAATATAACTGATATTATTAATAAAATAATATTTTCTTTATGCAACATATTTCTATAATAAGTAATATCTTTTGTTTTCTTCATTCTCAACACTACCTTTAAATGTATTATATCATATTTTTTATAAAAATTAAAAAACAATAAATTTAATTTTTTTAAATAAAAAGACTTATTTCAATCTTATAAATATAAAATAGAAATAAATCTAATAAATTTTTAAAAATTTTTTTATTTTTAGAAAATAATTATAATAAAATATCTTCTTTTTTAGTCATTCTCTCTTCTAGAATGTATTTTAATCTTGTTGCTCTTAATATTTGATTAGTAAGTGAACCATAAGAAACATCAAATTCTATTACATCACCATTTTTAAATAATATTGCAGATTTTTTAGAATTTACTTTATAATATTTTTCTATTTTTTCTAAATTAATCCATATACAATTACTATTTTCTGGTGAACTTGTTGGAAAAAATATTATTTTTCTACTTTCTTCAACTATGATTGGTGATTTATGAGTAATACCTAATAACTTTTTAGTTCCTTCTTTTCTTCCTTCATAAGAACTACCAAAATATTCACAACTATGTTCTAGGATATTTAATGTACTATTATTAATAACATATTCACTATCATTTTCTATGATTTTTGAAGAATTCTCATCAATTGGTAATATTATTTGAGTATCATATGTGATTTCATAATCCATACTATTAATGACCCCCTTTCTTTTTAATAATGTTTGTTATAGTAACACAATATATTTGTCGAAAAATGTCGAATTTTGTCGAAAAAATTAAAAAAATTAAAAAATTGTAAAAAAAAACAGGATTTCCCGTTTTTTTAATAAGTTTTAAAAGGTAAAATTAATTGGATTAATTCATCATTATCAATTTCTTTTAATATAATAGGATTAATTTCACCATTTAGAAGTATATATACATATTCTTTATTGAACATTTTTAGAGCTTCTAACATATATTTAGCACTAAATGATATTTTTATATTATTATTTGTTTCATTTTCAACAGTTAATTTTTCTTCAACTTTTCCCATTTCTACACTTGATGCTCTTATAATAAAATCATTTTCATTAATTTCTAATCCAACAATATTCTTATCTTTAGATTGTGTAAGTAATGATGCTCTATCTAAAGTATTATATAATTCTTTTAAATCAGCTTTAATAATATATTTGAATTCTTTTGCTATTGAATTATCTGTATTAGGATAATTTCCATTCAATAAAGATGATTGAAATACTAAATTATTTAATCTGAATATTATCTTATTACTAAATACATGCATTTGCATTTCTTCACCATTATCTATTATTTTAACAAATTCATTTATATTTCTAGCTGGTATAACAACATTTATATTTTCATTATACATCTTATCTAATTTTAAAGTAACTTTAGAAAGTCTATATGAGTCAGTTGCAGTGCATTCAAATAGATCACCTTGAACTTTTATATTAACTCCAGTTAAAAGTGGTCTACTTTCTTGAAGTGAACAAGCAAATGATGTTTTGTTAATAACTTCTTTAAATTTTAAACTATCTAACTTTATTGGATTTTTACTTTCATCTAATGATACATTCGGAAAATCTTCAACCATAAAACAATTAAAATTATATATTGAATTATTAGTTTTAAAAGACACCTCATTATTTTCAAAATTTTCTATTAGTATATCACTTTCAGGAAGTCTTCTAATAATATCTAATAATGATTTACCATATATTACTGAGCATCCTTCTTCTTCTATATTTTTTATATTACTTTTTTCTATAAAAGTTTGAATAGTTATTTCATTATCAGTAGCTGTTAAATATAGACCATCTTTATTAAGTTCAAATTTAATACCATTAAGTACTGGAATAATATTTCTAGTAGATAATGCTTTACTAACTGAATTTAATCCTTCCATTAAAATATTTTTTTCAATTAACAATTTCATAATAAAACCTCCTTTTTAATTTTTATTAATTATTAATATTATTATAGACTGTTAATATTGTTGATAACTTATGTTAAGTTAAGTAATTCCTTAATTATTCATATTTTTATCGTTATATTATTGTTGATAAACTTACAAGTTATTCACTAAGTTTATCTTTTAATATTTTTATTTCTTCTTGAAGTTTAATATTTGTTTTTAATTCATTTGATATTTTTTCATAAGAATAGATAACTGTTGAATGATCCCTTCCTCCTATTTCAAGTCCTATTCTTTCTAAGCTTTCTTCAGTAAGTATTCTGCACAGGTACATTGTGATAGCTCTAGCATCAGCTATATTCTTTTTCTTCATCTTACCCTTTATCATTGATGAATCAATACCAAAGTATTTAGCAACGACATCAATAATTTTAGCTACTGAATTAACTCTATATATAGGAGTGTTAACATATTCTTGAAGTGCATCTTGTGCAATATCCATAGTTATTTCTGGAATATTAAATGCTGCTTTATATGCTACAATTCTCAGTACTGCATTTTCAAGATTTCTTATATCACTTCCACAATTATTAGCAATATAATCAATTATTTCTTCACTAAGAGTTAAATCAAAGTTGTTAACCATTATTTTATTTTTAATTATATTTCTCTTTAATTCAAATTCAGGTGGATTTATTGATTCAGTAAGTCCCCATCTAAATCTAGTTTTAAGTCTATCTTCTAAATATTTATAATCATTTATTGATGTGTCTGATGCAATTATTATTTGTTTATCATTATCATGAAGTGAATTAAATGTATTTGTAAATTCTATTTGTGTTTTTGTTTTACTTTCAAGGAATTGTATATCATCAATCATTAATACATCTACATTTCTATATTTATCTCTAAATGCTTCTAAATATGAAATGTTATTACCATTTTTATTCTTATTATTAATAATAGCTCTATAATCATTAGTAAATTGTTCTGCAGTTATATATAAAACTTTTTTATCACTGTGAGTAACAATATAATTACCTATTGCATGCATTAAATGTGTTTTTCCAAGACCACTTTTAGCATATAAGAAATAAGGATTATATAGTTTTCCAGGATTTTGTGCTACTGCAAGTGCCGTGCCATATGCAAGTTTATTTGCTTCCCCTACAACAAATGTATCAAATGTGTACTTTGGATTAAAATTACTATTATATTTGTAATTTGATAAATCGTTGTCTATAAGATCATCATTTTCTTCTTTTATTTCCGTTAATTTCTTCTTATTAGATTCTAAAGAAGCTATATCTTTAGCAAATACATATTCAATTTCACATGTATCATTAGTTATATCATTTAATATATCTTCAATAATAGTTCCATAATTTTTATTAATATTTTGTAAGAGTAATTCATTATCAGGAATAATAATTTTTATAGAACTATTATCATATGAATATAACTTCATATCACTAAAAACATAGTTATAAGTCATTAAGGATACTTTTGATTTTATTTTAGATAAAAAACTATTCCAAATATCTTCTGTATTCATATTTATCTATCCTTTCTATAACTTATTAATCAACCGACTTTTATTCCTTCTAATAAAATTATAAAACATCTAAAAAAAAATGCAAAATAATTTTTTTAATTAACATTTATACTAACAATTTTTTAACTTTTTGTAAACAATTTTTTCTTTTAAAATCAAATAAAAAATTAAGTTATCAACAATATCAACAATTTTTAAACATTATGTTTACTACCTATGTTGATAAATTGTGTATAAGTTAACATAATTTTGTTAATATAGTGTTAATAACTTAACATAATATTATATTAAAATTAGAAGTTTACATAATATAAATTAAATTTTAAATATTAAAATATTTATACTAATAATCTATAAATTAAAAAATAAAAATAAATAATAATATATTTGGTGTTAAAATTAAACTTACTTTTCCCTAATTTCCTATAAAAAGGTTGACTTTTAAAATTTCATATTATATAATCTATGTCAGTCAAAGAAGAAATGGAGGTTATAATTAATGAAAAGAACATTTCAACCAAATAATAGAAAGAAAAGTAAAACTTCTGGTTTTTTAGCAAGAAAAGGAACTAATGTATTAAAATCAAGAAGAGCAAAAGGAAGAAAAGAATTAGCAAAATAAATAAATTACTTTCAATTAAGTAATTTTTTTTATATAATATTGTTATTAGGTGACATATGAACAAAAAATATATAATAAGGAAAAATGAAGAAATACAGAGTATAATAAAACAATCACATAAAATTGTTAATAAATATTTTGTTATATACTATTTATCTAATAAATTAGGATTTAATAGGTATTGTATAAGTGTCAGTAAAAAAATTGGAAAAGCTCATACTAGAAATTTATACAAAAGAAGGATCAAAGATATATTAATGAAAAATAGTATTAATGATAGTTATGATTATGTTATAATATTAAGGAATGCAATTTTAGATATAGATTATAAAGAAATAGAAAAAGAAATATTATTTGCATTAAAAGGAGAAAAATAGATGAAGAAAAAAATATTATTAGTGCTACTAATATTATTAACATTAAGTGGATGTACTAAAAGATTTAATATAACTGTAGAAAATAAAGATGAAAAAGTACAAAAATCTTATGTTTCTAATATATTATGTAAGCCAGAAAGTAAAGATTTACAAAAAATTTATAGTGAGAATCCTGATAAATTAATTGTAGATTATGAAAAACTACCAGAATGTAAAAATTTAAAAATTAATTCAGGTGGGTATGAAGGATTATGGACTTCATTATTTGTAAAACCATTAGCATGGATTATAGTAAAAGTTGGATTAATTGTTAAAAATAATGGACTTGCTATTATGATTGTTGGATTATTATTAAGACTTTTATTACTACCAATTTCTAAAAAATCTACTAACATGAATGATAATTTACAAAAAGCACAAAAAGATTTAGATAAGTTAGAAAAAAAATATCGTGGTAGAGAAGATAAAGATGCTATGATGGCAAAAAGTCAGGAAATGTTATTAATTTATAAAAAATATAATATTAATCCAATGTCTAGTTGTTTATTTGCATTTTTACAATTACCATTATTCTTTGGATTTTTAGAAGCAGTTTATAGAGTACCAGCATTTTTTGAAAATGATTTTCTAGTATTTAATTTAGGAACAACACCATTAGAAGGATTTAAAGCAGGTAATTATTGGTATATTATATTAATATTATTAATTTTAGCAGCAACATATTTCTCATTTAAAAATATGAATGCAGCCGCTAATTCAGAACAAGCACAACAAATGAAAATGATGTCAACATTTATGATAGTATTCATTATGATAGCTTCATTTTCATTACCAACATCAATTGCATTATATTGGATAGTATCTAATGGATTTACAGTGGTTCAAAATTTAATATTAAAGAAAGGTAAGTTGTAAAATATGGAGAAGTATAAATTTCAAGCAAAAAGTGAAGATGGACTTTTACAAAAAGCACTAGATGAATTAAAGGTAAAAGAAGAAGATGTTATAACAAGATTATATGAAGAAAAAGGTGGATTATTTAGCGGTAAAAAATATACTATAGAAGTAGTAAAACTAAGTGATATTGCTGATTTAGGAAAAGAAATATTAAAAGAATTATTAGTATCATTAGGAATAGAGGCTAATATTGAAACAAAAATAAGAGAAGGACAGATTAAATATGAAATATTCTCTAAAAATAATTCATTATTAATTGGTAAAAATGGACATATATTAGATTCATTACAAATATATGTAAGACAAGCAATATATAATGCAGTAGATTTATTTGTTAATGTTAGTGTTGATGTTGAAAGATATAAAGAAAAACAAACTTATTTTCTAGAAAAGAAAGTTAAAAAAATAGCAAGAGAAGTTACATTAACAAAAATACCAGTTAAATTAGATCCAATGGATGCATACACAAGAAGACAAGTTCACACAGCATTACAAGGTTTTAAATATATAACAACTGAAAGTGAAGGTGAAGAACCTAATAGATGTATTGTTGTTAAATATACTGAACAAAAAGAAGAAAAATAAATAATATATTATTAATCTCTCAATAAAAATGAGAGATTTTTTGTTTACAACATATAGCTTTTGTGCTATAATCTTGTGGAAAGAAAGGGACTATTTATGGAAGATACAATATGTGCTATTGGAACTTTAGTAGGTGAAAGTTCTATTAATATAATAAGAATAAGTGGTAGTGAATCTATAAATATAGTTAATAAGTTATTTGATAGAGATTTAACTAAAAAAGAAACTCATACAATAACTTATGGTTTTATTATGGATAAAGATGAAAAAATAGACGAAGTATTAGTATCTGTATTTAAAAGTCCTAAAACATTTACAGGTGAAGATATTGTTGAAATAAATACTCATGGTGGAAAAACAGCTGCCAATAAAATAATGGAATTATTACTAAATAATGGAGCAAGACTAGCAGAACCTGGAGAATTCATTAAAAGAAGATTTTTGAATGGAAAAATAGATTTAATACAAGCAGAAAGTATAAATGATATGATTTCATCAAGTACTGAAGCTGCAAGAAAAATGTCTATGAAAGGAATAAGTAGGGAATTATCTAAAAAAATAAATGATTTAAAAGATAATATTTTACCAATAATAGCAAATATAGAAGTAAATATAGATTATCCTGAATATGAAGATGCAGTAGTTGTAACAAGAAAAATAATAAAAGAAAAAATGTCATATATACAATCTAAAATAAAAGAATTAGTTGATACAAGTGACAATGGATTAATCATTAAAAATGGAATAAATATATCAATAGTAGGTAAACCAAATGTAGGTAAAAGTAGTATTTTAAATAGTTTACTTGGTGAAGATAAAGCAATAGTAACAAATATTAAAGGTACTACAAGAGACATAGTAGAAGGAAGTCTTACATTAAATGGAATACTTGTAAATTTATATGATACAGCTGGAATTAGAGAAACTAGTGAATTAGTAGAGTCTATTGGTATAGAAAAAAGTATTAAAAAAATAGAAGATTCTAATTTAATATTATTTGTAATAGATTCATCAAGCAATTTTGAAGATGAAGATAAAAAAGTATTATCTGCTATTAAAAATAAAAAAGTATTAGTTGTTTATAATAAAATAGATTTAGCAAATACAAAAATAAAAGAATTAGATAGTTTTGATAGTATAGAAATATCTAGTAAAGATGAAAATAAAATAGAATTATTAAAGAAAAAAATTATTGAAATATTAAAATTAGATGATATAGCAAATAGTGATTTTACTTATATTTCTAATGCTAGACAAATATCATTGTTAAAAAAATGTTTAGAAATAACTTATAAAATAGATGAAGAAATTAAAAATGAAATACCTGTAGATTTAATAGAAATTAATATTAAAGAATTATGGGAAACATTAGGTGAAATAACTGGTAGTGTGTATAAAGAAGAATTATTGGATGAAATATTCAGTAAATTTTGTCTTGGAAAGTAGATGATTTTATGAAATTTGATATTATAGTTGTAGGTGGTGGACATGCTGGATGTGAAGCAAGTCTTGCTTCTGCTAGAATGGGTAAAAAAACATTACTTATAACAGGTAATTTTAAAAATGTAGCTGATATGCCTTGTAATCCATCAATAGGTGGTTCTGCTAAAGGAATTGTAGTAAGAGAAATAGATGCTCTTGGTGGAGAAATGGGCTATAATACTGATAAAACATTATTACAAATAAAAATGTTAAATGTAAAAAAAGGACCAGGGGTAAGATCATTAAGAGCTCAAGGTTGCAAAGTTAATTATCCAAAAGAAATGTTGAAAACTCTACAAAATCAAGAAAATTTAGAATTACTAGAAGACTTTGCAAAATCATTAATAGTAGAAAATAATGAAATAAAAGGTATTACTACTGAAAGTGGTAAATCTATTGAATGTAAATGTGCAATACTAACTACTGGAACTTATCTTAATTCAGATATATTATGTGGTCATGAAAGTTATAAAGGTGGACCTCATGGAGAAAAAAATTCTATGTTTTTGAGTAAATCATTAGAAGAAAATGGTCTTAAAATAATTAGATTAAAAACTGGAACACCACCTAGAATATTAAAAAGTTCTATAAATTTTGATGAAGTAACTATTGAAGAAGGGGACAAAGAACCATTATCATTTAGTAACTTCTATGAACCAATTTATGATGTTAATAATCAAAGACCATGTTATTTAACTTATACAAATAAGACAACACATAAAATAATTATGGATAATTTAGATAAATGTTCTCTTTATAGTGGAATGATTAAAGGTGTAGGTCCAAGATATTGTCCATCTATTGAAGATAAAGTAGTTAAATTTAATGATAAAGATAGACATCAAATATTTTTAGAACCTGAAAGAAGTGATGATATTGAATATTATGTAGGTGGTTTTTCAACAACAATGCCTCATGAAATTCAAGAAAAATTAATACATACTATGGATGGACTTAAAACCGCGGTAATTACTAAATATGGATATGCTATTGAATATGATGCAATAGATCCTACAGAACTTAATATGAATTTAGAAACTAAAAAAATAAGTGGTTTGTTTACAGCAGGTCAAATAAATGGAACAAGTGGATATGAAGAAGCTGCTGCACAAGGATTAATGGCTGGAATAAATGCAGTATTAAAACTTGATAATAAAGAACCTTTTATATTAAAAAGAAATGAAGCTTATATTGGTGTTTTAATAGATGATTTAATTAATAAAGGAATCACTGAACCATATAGACTTCTTACATCAAGAGCTGAATTTAGATTATTATTAAGACATGATAATGCGGCTATTAGATTAACTGAATATGGAAGAAAATTAGGTTTAATTAATGATGAAAAATATAATATATATTTAAATAAATTAAAAATGATGAATGATTTAGAAGAATATTTAAAAAATAATTATTTAGAAGTAAATGATAAAAATAATGAATTTTTAGAAAAATATAATTCATCAAAAATAAATTCTAAAATTAAATTAATAGAATTAATTAAAAGACCAGAAATTAATATTATAGATTTACTTGAATATTTAAATTATGATTATAATAAAGAAATAGCTGAAATGGTAGAAATAAATATTAAATACGAAGGTTATATTAAAAAGACAGAAAACGAAGTTAATAAGATGTTAAAATTAGAAGAAAAACAAATACCAAAAGATATAAATTATGATAATGTTAGAAATATAGCTACAGAAGCAAGACAAAAATTATCTAAAATAAGACCACTTACAATAGGTCAAGCAAGTAGAATAAGTGGAGTAAATCCATCTGATATAACAATGTTACTTGTATATTTAAAAAAGGAATATAATAATGACTAAAGAAGAGTTTATAAAATATTGTAGTATTCTTGGAATAAATTTAACTACTAAAAATTTGAGTGGTTTAGAAGAATATAAAAATTTATTAATTAAGTGGAATCAAAAATTTAATTTAACAACAATTATTGAAGAAAAAGATATTTATTTAAAACATTTTTATGATAGTTTATGTCTAGTTAAAACAACTAATTTAAATAATAAAAAAATATGTGATTTTGGTACAGGAGCAGGTTTTCCAGGAATGGTACTTGCAATAATATTTGATAATTCAAACTTTACATTAATAGAATCAAATAGTAAAAAAGTTACATTTTTAGAAGCCGTAAAAAATAAATTAAATCTAAAAAATGTAGAAATAATAAACACAAGAGTAGAAGATTATGGTAAAAATAATAGAGAATTATTTGATATAGTCACTTGTAGAGCAGTATCTAATTTAAATATTATATTAGAGCTTTCATCTTCATTATTAAAAATTAATGGAGAATTTATACCAATGAAAGCAAATGCATTAGAAGAATTAAAATTTGCAGAGAAAAACATAGATAAATTAAGTTATAGATTAGATAGTCAAATAGATTATGAATTACCAATAGAAAATTCAAAAAGAACATTATTAGTATTTAAAAAATATAAATCTACAGATTTAAAGTATCCAAGAAATTATAATATTATAAAAAAGGAAAGTATAAAATAAAGGTAACTTAAATGTTATCTTTTAAATTATAAGAAATTAACATAAATAGGTACTTGATAAAATTACAAAAATAGATTAAAATTGTTATAGAAGTAAAAAGGGTAATGAGTATGGAAGAAAATGAAAAAATAATAAATGTTAGAGTTGAAGATATAATACCAAATAGATTTCAACCAAGACTTGCTTTTGATGAACAAGAATTAAATAGTCTTGCTGATTCTATTAGAAGATATGGTATTATTCAACCATTAGTTTTAAGAAATATAGGTTCAAAATATGAAATAATTGCAGGTGAAAGAAGATATAAAGCTTCTCTTTTAGCAGGTCTAAAATCAGTTCCAGCAATTATAAAAAATACTGATGATAATACTAGTTCAGAAATAGCACTTTTAGAAAATTTACAAAGAAAAAATTTAACTGTAATAGAAGAAGCTCAATCTTATAAAAAATTAATTGATAAAAATTATACACAAGAAGAAATTGCTAAAAAGCTTGGTGTAAGTCAATCATCAATAGCTAATAAATTAAGACTTTTAAGTTTACCTAAAGAAGTACAAGATGCTTTATTACATAATAAAATAAGTGAAAGACATGCAAGAAGTTTATTATCTTTAAATGATTCAAACTTACAAGTTGAATTATTAAATAGAATAGTTAATGAAAGATTAACTGTAAGACAAACAGAAGAAGAAATAAGTAAACTTTTAAATAAATCAACTATAGATAATGATATTCCAGTAGGATTAATGAAGTTCTTAGAACAAGAAATGCAAAAAGAAACAGAAAGTGCAGAAAATAAAATAGATCACATTAGTGAATTAAATAAACCAGAAGTAGTAAATATTGATGATATGTCTAATGATATTCCAAAAGAAAATCAAATTCATGAAGAAAATAAAGAAGAACAAAAAGAAGAATCATTGAATCCTTATCAAACAGAATTTGAAAATAATATTAGAAAAATAGATGAACAAATTCAAAATCAAAAAGATAGTAGTTATTATGATGAAATAATTAATAATGCTATGAAAGATAGATATAATTTTAGTGATAAAGAGCCAGAAAAACATGATGAATATAATGATGAAAATCATAATGATATAGAAGAACAAAATAATGTATTAGAAGAAAATAAAAAAATTACTTTACCAAATATGATTAGTAAAGTAAGAGAACTTGTAAGTGATTTAAATAAAGCAAATATTATAACAACACAAGAAATGGATTTACCTGATAAATATAAAATTGTTATTGAAATTGATAAAAGTGCTAGAGATTAGCACTTTTAATTTATATTATTTTCAATATAATTATAACTAGGTTCACTACCCTTTTCATAATAACATAAATAACCTTTTATTTTTTCTTCTCCACTAATTGGATCAATCGTATCTATTGTAATACCTGGTGGTATATCATACCAGGTTTTATTATTATCTTTTATGTTGTTTATAGTATTTGCCCATATTCTTTTAGTAATTTTAGATTCACCTGATTTAACATTAGAATTATCATCATTACCAGCCCATACCATAACTAAATAATCTTTATTATATCCAATAGTCCAGTAATCAGTTGCAGTACTACCACTTTTAATAGCATATTTTCCATCTATTAAACTAGAAATACTAACTAGTGTAGGAGATGTATAAGAAACTAAACTATAGTCATAAGTAGATGTTAATAAGTTGTTTAAAATATATACATATTTTTTATTTAAAACATATTCATTTTTATATTTATATTCATAAAGAATATTACCTTTATTATCAGTTATTTTTTCAATTATATGTGGTGTTTCATGTTGTCCTTCATTAGCAAGAGTAATATATCCATTACTATAATCTATAATATTAATTTCACTAGTTCCAAGAGCAGAAGATGCATTTTCTTCTACGGTTGTATTAATTTTAACTCTTTTCATAGTTTTAGAAAGCATATCAGTTCCTAAAAACAAATGAGTTTTCATTGCATAAATATTATCAGAATAAGCAATAGCACTAAGCATTGAAATATTTTTATTAGCATAAATATTATTAGCATTTTTAGGACTATATGTTTCATTTCCTAAATTAAATGTAGTTCTTTCACTTAAAAATGTAGAAGAAGGAGTAAAACCATTTTCTAAAGCAGAATAGTATAAAAAAGGTTTAATAGTAGAGCCAACTTGTCTATGTGAAGAAGTAGCTCTATTAAATTGTGATTTGGAATAATCTTTACCACCAATTAATGCTACAATTTTACCATTTTCAGGTTTTACAACAATTGATGCGACTTGTAAAGTTGTGTCACTCATTTCGTCACTAACATTTTTTTCTAATAATTTTTGTACATCAACATCTAAATTTGTATATATTTTAAGTCCATCAATATCTAATAGTGTATCAGGTATTTCTTTTATATTATCCATTTCACTAAGTATAGCATCTTTATAATAATAAATACTTGATAATTCAGCTTTATCATATTTACCATAAAAATTTAATTCTTTATTATATATTTCATCAATTTCATTTTTCTTAATAATACCATTATTGTACATACTCACAAGTACGGCTTTTTGTCTTTTTTTAGCATTATCATAATTGGTAATTGGATTATAATATGCAGGACTTCTTGGAATACCTACTAGTATTGTAGCTTCTTCAATAGTTAAATCTTTTGGTTCTTTATTAAAATAATATTTACTAGCACTTTTAATTCCATAGTTTCCAGCACCATAATCAATTGTATTTAAATAACCTTCTAATATTTCATCTTTACTATAATGAGTTTCAAGTTCAATAGTTAAAAATGCTTCTTCCATTTTTCTTTTCCAAGTTTTATCAAAAGTTAAATATAAATTTTTTACATACTGTTGAGATATAGTAGATGCTCCTTGCTTAATTTCTCCACTCATTAAATTTATAAATATAGCTTTTAATATTCTCATAAAATCAAAACCATTATGAGTATAAAAATTTTTATCTTCAATACTGATTATAGCATCTTTTACATAATCACTAATATCGTCTAATTTTACATAATTACTATCAGTACTTTCAAATATATCATCACCATTTTTATCATAATATGAAATGTTATCAGTAGTATTAATTGAAAACTTAGGTGTGATAAAAGCATATACATAAAAGCTTAAACTAGCTATAATAGTAATAAAAAATAATAAAACAAATATTTTAATAATAAATACAATTTTCTTCATAATATAAGTACCCAGTATTATTATGTAATTAAATGTATAAAAAATACTTGATTTATTATAAAAAATAAGTATAATTTTAATGGAAGAAGTGAGAACTTTGAGGAGGAATTTAATAAAATGAAATTTAAAACAATATCAAAAGAAGAATTAGAAACATTATCATTTGATGATATTGCATATATTATTTTAAAAGAAAAAGGAAAAAAGATGAAAATTACTGACATATTTAAAATAATATGTGATACTTTAAATTTAGGGGATAAAGCTTATGAAGAGCAAATGGGTGATTTCTTTGCATTAATGGCAACTGAAAAAAGATTTATTCAACTAGAAAAAGGATATTGGGATTTAAGAGAAAATCATACTGCTCAAATAAGTATAAAAGAAATAGAAGATGAACTTGATGATGAAATAGTAGAAGAAGATAAAGATGATGAAGATGATACTGAAGAAGAAAAAGACTATTATGATGATATAGATGACATGGATGATGATAAAGAAGAGGATGATTTAAAAGACTTAGTTATCGTAGATGAAGGGTATGAAGACGATATAGATATGTAGAGAAGTACTTTCTTAAAAAATATAATAGAAAGGAAAATTTAAAATGAAAGAAAGATTAGAAATTATAAATGAAAGATATAATCATTTAACTGAAGAATTATTAAAACCTGAAGTTTATGAAGACTATAAAAAAATGCAAGAAGTATCAAAAGAAAAAAACTCAATAGAGAAAATTGTAGAAGCTTATAAAAAATATAATAGTGTACTTGATGATATAGAAGCAGCAAAAGAAATGATGAAAGATGTTGAAATGAAAGACTTTGCTGCTGAGGAATTAGAAAACTTACATAAAGAACAAGAAGAATTAGAACATAAATTAAAAATAATGCTTTTACCAAAAGATCCTAATGATGAAAAGAATGTTATTATAGAAATAAGAGGAGCAGCCGGTGGAGATGAAGCTAATATCTTTGCAGGTGATTTATTTAGAATGTATTCTAAATATGCAGAAAAGCAAGGATGGAAATTAGAAGTAACACATGAAGTTCCCGGTGAAAGTGGAGGATATGCTCAAATTGAATTCATGTTAAGTGGAGAAAGTGTATATTCAAAATTAAAATATGAAAGTGGAGCTCATAGAGTACAAAGAGTACCTGAAACTGAATCTCAAGGAAGAGTACATACATCTACTGCTACTGTACTTGTTATGCCAGAAGCAGAAGAAATAGATATTGAAATAAAAGATAGTGATATAAGAGTAGATATAACAAGAAGTAGTGGAGCTGGAGGTCAATGTGTAAATACAACAGATTCTGCTGTTAGAATTACACACTTACCAACTAATATAGTTGTTTATTGTCAAGTAGAAAGAAGTCAAATTAAAAATAAAGAAAGAGCAATGCAAATATTAAAAACAAGACTTTATGATTTAAGACAAAGAGAACAAGAAGAAAAACTTGGTAATGAAAGAAGAAGTAAGATTGGTACTGGAGATAGAGCTGAAAAAATAAGAACATATAACTATCCACAAAATAGACTTACTGATCATAGAATTAATTACACAGTTATGCATTTAGACAAAATTATGGAAGGTGACTTAGAAGACTTAATAGAAGCACTAATTGCTGAAGATGAAAGAATGAGATTAGAGCATGATGGACAGTGAAATAAAACAACTTGGAATTTCTAATAGAGAACTAGAAGAATTAAAAAAGGTAAGTAAAAATTTAGAACAAGATTATCAACAACTATTAAAAAAATACCCAATTCAATATTTGATTGGGTATGTTAATTTTTATGGATATAAAATTACCGTTAATGAAAGTGTTTTAATACCAAGATATGAAACAGAATATTTAATAGAAAAAACTATTAATTATAGTAAAAAATTATTCAAAGATAAAAAATTAAATATTATTGATTTAGGAACAGGAAGTGGATGTATAGCAGTAACTCTAGCAAAAGAGTTAAACTCAACAGTTACTGCAGTAGATATATCTAAGTCGGCTCTTGAAATAGCAAAAATTAATGCAAAAGAAAATAATGTAAATATTAATTTTATAGAAAATGATATGCTAAATAATATTAATGCTAAATTTGATATTATTATAAGTAATCCACCATATGTAAAAGAGCAGGAAAATATAATGGAAAGTGTAAGATTATATGAACCAAATATTGCATTATATGCTACTGATAATGGATTACATTTTTATAAAGAAATATTAAAAACCGCAGTCAATAATGTTAATGATAAATTCATAATAGCATTTGAAATTGGATATGATGAAGGACAAGATATTATTGATATAGCTAAGTATTATTTTCCTAAATCAAAAATACTATTAGAAAAAGATTTATCAAATAAAGATAGATATATTTTTATAATAAATGAATAAAAAATAAAAAAACCAACCAATATTACAATGAAAGGTTGGTTTTAAAATGAAAAAATTAATTTTAATTTTAAGTATTATTTTGTTTATTATTTTTATAAATAGTAATGAATATAATTTAACAGAAGACTCTATTAGATTTAGAGTAATAGCTAATAGTAATTCTGCAAATGATATTATTATGAAAGAAAAAGTAGTTAATGAATTATCTGGAATACTTTTTGATAAAACTAGTACAAAAGAAGAAACAAATAAAAATATTTATTCAAATTTAAATAACATTGAAAATAAAATTGATGCTTTATTTGAAAAAAATAATTATAATAAAACTTATAACATATCTTATGGATTAAATGAATTTCCTAAAAAAGAATATAGAGGAAAAACTTATCCAGCAGGAACTTATAAATCACTTGTAATTGAAATTGGAGATGCTAAAGGTAATAATTATTTTTGTATATTATATCCATCTTTATGTATGTTAGATTATGAAGAAATTAATAAAAGTAATAAAACTAATAATGAAAAAATAGAAGAAGAAAAAAATATAGAATACAGATTTAAAATAGTAGATTTATTTAAAAATATATTTTAATGTCAAAAAAAGGGTGAAAAAGCATATAATTCATTGATTATTCTTGCTTTTAATAGTATATTATTATTAAAGAAAGGCATGAGGTGAATTATGTCAAAAATAACTATAGAAGGCGGACATCAATTATCTGGTGAAATTAAAATAAGTGGTGCCAAAAACAGTGCTGTTGCACTTCTTCCAGCAGCAATACTTGCTAATAAAAAAAGTGTTATTTACAATGTACCAGAAATTAAAGATATAGATTATTTAATTAAAATAATGGAACTTTTAAATTGTAAAATTGATCATAAAGAAGATGTTTTATATATAGATTCATCAAAAATAAAAAATATACCTATCCCAGAAGATTTAAGTGTTCAAATGAGAGCTTCTTATTATTTTATGGGAGCTTTACTTGCAAAATTTGGTCATGTTGAAATATCATTTCCAGGAGGATGTAATATTGGAGCAAGACCAATAGATATTCATATTAAAGGTTTTGAAGAATTAGGTGCAACCGTTGAAATAAATAAAAATAGATATACAATAACTGCTGAAAAATTAGTAGGTAAAAAAATATATTTTGATTTTCCAAGTGTAGGTGCAACAATAAATATAATGTTAGCTGCAACTGGAGCAGAAGGAACAACTATTATTGAAAATGCTGCTATGGAACCAGAAATAGTAAATGTTGCATCATTTTTAATAAACATGGGGTTTAAAGTACGAGGAGCAGGTACAAAAAGAATAGAAATAGAAGGTTGTAAACAAATAAAAGATGGAGTTATTGAAGTATTTCCAGATAGAATAGAATGTGGAACATTTATAATAATGGGAGCTTTACTTGGAAATAATTTAAAAATTAAAGGAATAATTAAAGAACATATAGAAGCATTACTTATGAAATTAACAGAAATAGGTGTTAAATATAAAATAGAAGATGATGTAATGACAATTTCTAAGTGTGAAAATATTAAATCTACATATATAAAGACTTTAGTATTTCCAGGATTTCCAACAGATTTACAACAACCAATGACAACTTTATTAACACAAGCAAAAGGCAAATCAATAATAGAAGAAACTTTATATGAAAATAGATTTAAAAACACATACGATTTAAATAGAATGGGTGCAATAACTAATGTATTATCTTTACATAAATTAGAAATTACTGGTCCTAGAAAATTAAAAGGTACAAAAGTTATAGCAACAGATCTTCGTGGTGGAGCTTCATTATTAATTGCGGGTTTAATAGCAGAAGGTATAACTGAAATAGAAAGCTGTGATGTTATATTAAGAGGATATAGCCATATAACGGCAAAATTAGAATCAATTGGTGCTAAAATAGAAATAACTGAGTAAACTTTAATAGGTGATTATCTATGAAAAGAAAAATACTAGTTATTTTTTTATTGCTTATACCATTATCTTATTTTATATATAAAATTACTTTTAATGAAACAAAAGATATATTAGTATTTGGAGATAATTATTTATTAACAGGAAAAAATAAATCATATTTAGAAAATCTTGATAGAGATAAATATAATATAAATACTTTTACTTATGATAATATAACATATAAAGAAATGCTCAAAAAAATAAAATCTAATGACTACATCATAATAAAAAATAAAGAAGTATATTTAAATCAATTAATTTCTAAAGCTGAATACATTATAATTAATGCAAATAATAAAGAATATTTCAACAAATGTAAAAAGAATGATAATATAATTAAAAATTATAATACTTTTATAAATAATGATATTACGAATCTATATAATTTAATTAATAAAATATCAACCGCTAAAATAATAGTTATAGGAAATTATTGTAAAATAGATAAAAATGAAGATGTAAGATTTAAAATAACAAATTCAAATATAGAATTTATAGACTTATTTAATACATTTAATAAATTAAAAAATGACAAAATACAAGAGAAAATATTTAATAATTTAACTAGTATAATAGATAAAAAGTAGATAAATTATGCCAAAAGAAACAATATAATTTGCTAAAAGCAACGATTTTACTTGATTTTTAAATAAAATGCTTGTATAATACTAAACGAAGTTATTTCTATAACTATCAATTAGTTATGGCGAGGAGGATAAGAAAAATATGAAAAAGGGAATACATCCAGTACAAAAAGTATGTAAAGTTAAATGTGCTTGTGGAAATGAATTTGAAGTTAAATCAACAAAAGATGAAATACAATTAGAATCTTGTAATAAATGTCATTCATTTTATACAGGAAAATTCAAAACAGTTAAAACTGGAAATGTACAAAAATTTAAAGACAAATATGGAATCACTGATTAATAGTGATTTTTTATTTAAGAGGTAAATTATGAAAATTAATAATCAAGATGTGAATATAGATGATTTATTTAATCAAAAATATATGCATAAAGAAGTAAATAAAGGTATATATTTATCTGATTATCAAATGGAAGTATTATTAAAATATGATATAGATGCTACTAAATGTGGTAGTATTAATGAACTTATTTATCAAATAGATGAAGTATTAGATAACGAAGATGCAGATGATTTAGATCAAGTATCTAAAGAAATAAATGAATTTAATTATTATCACAATACTAATAAGTAACTCATTTTTAAACTAAGAATAATTATTATTAGATTGAAAAAAATATACTTTTTTGCTATCATATAATTATGAAAAATAAGAATATAATATATATAATTTTTTTAATGTTAATTACTTTATTTATAGTAATAGCATATTTATTTAGATATAGTACTACTACAATAAATAAAGATTTATTAAATACTAAATGGTATAGATATAATAATACAAATGGTTATTATGATGTTTTAGAATTTAGTGAAAATAATTTTAAATATTATAAAGCTGATAATACTAATAATCCTAATGAATATGATAATTGTAAAAACTATATATATAATAAAGTAAGCAAAACTTTTAATTTAGATTGTGGAAAATCAATAAAAATAGTTAATTATAATAATGATAAATTAGAAATTGAGTTAGATGAAAAAAATCTTACATTTTTTAAAGATATTGAAAATTCAGTAAATTATGAATTTGAACTTACTTTTGGAAAAAGTATGGTAGATTATAAAAAGGAAAAATCACAAATATTAGAAACTATTAAAATAAATGAACAAAAATTATTAGAAGTATTAAAAGAAAATGAATATTCAAAAATAATATTTATAGGTGATAAATGTACAAGTGTAGATTGTGCACTTTCTCTTGATATAATTGAAAAAAATAATACTCAAACTGTAAATATGTATTACTTTGACTATTCAGATTTAACTAATGATTTAATTTCAAAAATGAATCTTATTGATAGTAAACTTTTAAATGATATAAATTTTTATAATGGAATATATCCAAGAGTAATAATAGCAAAAAATAATAAAATAGTTGATACATATGAATTAAAATGTTTAGGATTTAATTGCAATAAATACATTATTAATGAATTTTAATATTCAACACTATATTTTCACTAAAATTTCATAATTTAATATTATATTATTTATAAAGAGGTGAAAAAAATGAAAGTATTGATAGCTGATGATGAAAAACTTATAAGAGATGTTATTAAAGAGTATTGTCTTGGAAATCAATATGATGTATTAGAAGCAGAAAATGGTATAGAAGCAGTTGATAAAGCTGGAGATGCTGATATTATTATAATGGATATAATGATGCCAAAAATGGATGGTTTTTCTGCATATAAAATTATAAAAGAAAGATATAATACTCCAACTATAATGTTATCAGCTCGTGGAGAAGAATATGATATTTTAGCTGGATTTGATTTAGGTATAGATGATTATATGACTAAGCCATTTAGTCCAAAAGAATTAATGGCTAGAATAAATGCTGTAATTAAAAGATATAAAGGTGAAGAAAATACATTTATATATAAAGATTTAAAAGTAGATTTTTTAGGACATTCAGTTTATATAAAAGATGAAGAAGTAATGTTAACACCTAAAGAATATGATTTACTTGTATATTTTATAAATAATAAAGGTATTGCTCTATCAAGAGAACAACTTTTAAATAATGTATGGAATTATGATTATCTAGGTAATGATAGAACAATAGATACACATGTTAAAATGTTAAGAAATAATTTAGGAGAATATAGAGATTTAATTACAACTGTAAGAAGAATGGGGTATAAGTTTGAAATCAAAGATGGTAAATAAATTTAGTAAAATAAGAAATCTAGTTTTAGCTTCTTTTATATTCTTTGTAGCAATAATTTTATTGTTACTTTTCTTTATGCAAACAATTTCATTAGATAAATATTATGAAGTATATAAAACTAAACAATTATCTTCTATTGTAGATAAAATAAGAAAAGAAAATAATATAAATACTGAATATTTAGAAGATATTGCTTATGATAATGGTATTTGTATATCTGTAGTTGAGGATGGTAATAATACACCAGTATCTACAATATATAATAAGGGTTGTATTTTTAGTGATAAAAAAAGTAGCTATAATTATATGGATAAATTTATAAAAAGCAATCAAGCAGAAGAAACTTATTTACTTGAAAATACTAGATATAATAACAAAACTTTAATAAAAGCATTAAAATATAATGATAATACTTATATATTTTTAAACACATCAATAGAACCATTAGATTCATCAATAACATTAATTAGAAGTCAATATGGATATATATTAATAATATTATTTTTAATATCTGTTTTAATAGCATTATATTTATCAGATAAAATTTCAAAGCCAATTACAGAACTTAGTAATTCTGCTAAAAAATTAGCTAAAGGTAAATTTGATACTACATTTGAAACAACTAGTGAAATAGAAGAAATAAAAGATTTATCAAATGCTCTTGAACTTGCTAAAGATGAACTTTCTAAAACTGATGAATTAAGAAAAGATTTAATGGCAAATGTAGGTCATGATTTAAGAACACCACTTACTATGATTAAAGCATATGCTGAAATGAGTAGAGACTTAGAAACTCAAACTGAAGAAAAAAGAAAAGAAAACATGAGTATTATTATTGAAGAAACTGATAGATTAAATGTTTTAGTTAGTGATATTTTAGATTTATCAAAATTACAATCTAATACTTATGAATTAAAAATAGAAGAATTTGATTTAATAGATTTAATAAAAAATATTATTAAAAGATATTATATACTTATTGATAGCGAAGAATATATATTTGAATTTAACAATAAACAAAAAGAAATAATAGTAAGTGCTGATAAAAAGAGAATAGAACAAGTTATATATAATCTAATTAATAATGCAGTAAATTATACCGGTAAAAATAAAAAAGTATATATTAATGTTATAGAAAATAAAAATACTGTTAGAGTTGAAATTAAAGATACAGGAAAAGGTTTAGAAAAAGAAGAAATTGATAAAATATGGGATAAATATTATCATAATGAAAAGAAACATAAGAGAAATGCTTTTGGAACAGGTCTTGGACTTTCTATTGTAAAAACTATATTAGAAACTCATGGATATAAATATGGAGTTAATAGTATTAAAGGTAAAGGTACAACATTCTATTTTGAGATTAACAAATCTAAATAATTTTGCTATAATAGAAAAAAGAATATTTAGGAGAAATTATGAAGACTTATGTATGTAAAAATTGTGGATATATTGAAACAAAAGAAGAATTAGAAAGTGATTATGTTTGTCCAAAATGTAATGCTTTAAAGGATTCATTTGAAGTGTTTCATGAAAATCTAGCTGAAAATGAAATAGATGCAATTGTTGATTCTGTTATAGAAGATGCTATTGAAAGTAATAAGCCATCTAAAATTGTAAATGAAAAAGAAGAAGAAAAAAGTATAAGAATAAGTGAATATAATACCGCGATTACAAGAATACCTGAAAAATGTATAAATTGTGGTCAATGTAAAAAAACATGTGAAAATATCGTAAATTTAAGATATGATTTAAATAAATGTAAAGAACCAATATGTATTGGATGTGGTCAATGTATTTTAAATTGTCCAACAGGAGCCTTAGTTCCAAAATATGAATACAAAGAAGTAAAAGAAATATTAGATGCTAATGAAAAAATTGTAGTAGCTATTATTTCGCCTGCTGTAAGAGTTTCAATTGGAGAAAGTTTTGGATTAGAGCCAGGTGTAAATTCAGAAAAGAAACTTGTAAGTGCATTAAAGCAACTTGGATTTGATTTCGTATATGATACAGCATTTGGAGCAGACTTAACTGTGCTTGAAGAAGCAGCTGAATTTATTGAAAGATTACAAAATAAAAAAGCACTCCCACAATTTACTAGTTGTTGTCCTGCATGGGTAAAATATGCTGAAATATATCATCCAGAACTTCTAGACAACTTATCTACATGTAAAAGTCCTATTGGTATGCAATGTGCAATAATAAAGAGTTATTTTTGTGAAAAGAAAGGATTTGATCCATCAAAAATAGTTACAGTTGCTATTACACCATGTACTGCTAAAAAGATGGAAGCTCGTGAATATACATTAAATATTGATCATGTTTTAACAGCAAGTGAACTTGAATTATTATTAAAAGAAGAAGAAATAAAATTACCAGAACTTGAAGATAGAGATTTTGATCAATTAATGGGAGAAAGTAGCGGAGCAGGTGTAATATTTGGTTCATCTGGTGGAGTATGTGAATCAATATTAAGAACTTTAAACAAAATTTTAACAAATAAAAACTTAACAAAAGATGAATTAAGATTTGAAGAATTAGAAGGATTTGAAGGAATAAAAGAAGCAAGTATACTAATAGGTAAATATAAAGTAAAAGTTGCTGTAGTACAACAAATGGAAAATTTAGAAAAAATATTAGAAAATAATTATTATAAACAATTTCATTTAATAGAAGTTATGAATTGTAAAGGTGGTTGTATTGGTGGAGGTGGACAACCATTATGTCAAATACCAAAGCTTGATGAATATAGAGAAAAAAGAAGTAAAGGTTTATTTGAAATAGATAAAAAAAGAGCAGTAAGAAGTGCTCATGATAATGCAGAAATAAAGTTATTGTATAAAGAATATTTGAAAAATCCTATGAGTGAAAAAAGTTTTGAACTTCTTCATACATCATATACAGATAAAAGTAATTTATTAAATAATAAGTAGAAAAAATGTCAAAAATATACAAATTTCTACTTTTTTTAATTTTTTTAAAAAAAGTAGTTGACAATATAAAAAATACTTGATACAATATACTTGTCCAATAGAGATAATATAAAAAATTTAAAATCTATATATCTTTATTAAATTTAAATATTTAATTTAGATTGATGATATTTAAAAATTATATTATCTATAGTGAAAATATTCTATAAATATTTATTATCTTATAGATATAAATATTATAATGAATTTTATATGTTTATAGTTAGCATTAACTTGTTAATTATTTATATGTAAATAGTTATAGTAATAAAAAAATAATATTTATAAGAAATAAATTAATCTTATTAATTTAAGATATAGAAGACTTATCTACTAAGGACAAATGATATATCGTTGAGAAAGCTAAACTCAAAATGATAAGGGATTATGCTAAATACTGATAATATTTAGGAGTATTTATATTAAAGTGAAATCCTTTAATATAAATGATTATAATCGTTTTTCGGAAACTCAAAGCAATCAAGTTTTATCAGGACTGGTTGCTTTTTGTGTATTATAGGAGAATAAATGAGATATATATTAATATTTGGAATTACTTTAATTTTATCTTTAGTTATAATATTTTATCCTCAAAATTATTTAGCTAAATACAAGGATGAAATTAATATTGAATATGATTATCATGATAATGGTTATAATTGGAATTATGTAAGTGATAATGATAACATTATATTAAAAGAAAGCACTGATAATAAATGGACATTTATACCAAATAAAAATGGTAATAGTACTGTAACATTTACATATTCAAAAGAAGACAATGTAAAATATAAAATAATATATAAATTTAAAATTAAAGGTAATAAAATATATTGGTTAAAAGGAGATGGATATGGTTTACAAAGTTATCCTAATCCATATTAATAAATTATAAATATACATATTAATTAAAAAATATGTATATTTTTTAATATTATTATGTTATCATATTAATAGAGGTGAATAATCAATGGAACCATATAAAGCAAAAAAATTACCAGTTGAATATAATTTGTCAAATGATTTATTAAATCTTTTATGTGAAACTGAAGAAATATATGGAGAATATAAAGGATTTCTAAGAAGTATGTCATATGATTATAAATCATTTCTAGAATGTGCATTCGTTAATGATACATATTATTCATTTAAACTTGACGGAAGTAAATTAAATAAAGAGTATATGTTTCATACACCATATCTAAATGAAAGTAATGATGTAATACAAGTTAATAATTTAAGAAAAGCTTTCTTATTAGGAATATCTGGTGCCGCAAGTGGAAATATTGATATTGAACTTCTAAATAAAATAAATAAAATATTATTTCAAAATTGTAAAAAAGATAATAAAACAAAAGGTAGCGGAAAATTTAGAAAAATACAAAATTATTTATTAAAGCCAGGCATAGCAGGGTCTAGTATTTCATTTATACCTCCAGTGTATACAGAAGTAAATGATTTAATGAAAAATTTGATTGAATATATAAATAATAACAAAGATCCTAATTTTATATCAACAATAATTACTCATTTTCAATATGAAAAAATCCATCCATATGTATCTGGAAATGGAAAAATAGGAAGAATCCTTATACCAATTCAATATTCTCTATATAAAAAAGAACCACCAATATTATTTATATCTCAAAGCTTAGATAATTTAAAAAATACATATTTTACACTTCTTAGTGGAGAAGTAGAAGAAGATATAAATAAATTTATAAAAACAATGTTAGAATGTATTATTGAACAATGTACTATAAACATTAAGAAAATTAAGAAATTAAATAAAATATATGAACATGATTATGAAGAATTTAAGAGTACTATTGGTGGAACTACCATATATAAAGTATATCCAGTAATAGTTAAAAAGATAGTATTTACTACGAGTGACTTAGTAACTGAATGCAAATTACATATAAATTCAGTTAATAAAGTTTTAAATAAATTAGTAGAAAGTGGATATTTAATTAAAGAAAAAAAGAAAGGTACAAAGAGAGTAACTTTCTGTTATAAAAATATGTATGATGTATTTGTTAATAATTAATATCTTCTAAAAAACATATTATTGGTATGAAAAAATTAGTATTATCAGGAGTTATATTTTCAAAATAAATATATACTCTTTTTTTCTTTTTATTCATATTATCAATTAAGCTTTCAAAACTTCTTTTATTTATATACATATAATGAGATAGAAAATCAATATTTATATTATATTTATACATAAATAATTCTTTATAATTATTATCTAAATTATCTATATTTTCATTAAAAAGAAAATCATTTTTTTTACTACTAATTGTTAAAATTATTATATATGTAAGCTCATTTGAATTAATATTTAAATATTTTTTTAGATAAGTAATATAATTATCAATTTTATATATAAACATTTCTAATTTAGATATTTTATTACTCTTAAATATATTATTATCACAATCTATTAAGTTATTATCAATATTATTCATTAATTTAATAATATCTTCATCTTTTAAAATATTAATTAATCTTTTCTTATTTTTAATATAAGGTTTTTCCAATATTTCATTAATCATTTTTATCCTCCAAAAATTTATCAATTGGCACACCTAATATCACAGATATTTTATATAAATTTATTATTCCAATCCCTTTATTAGTCTTTTCACTTTCAAGACTACTAATTAATGAAACAGATACATCTGCTTCTTCTGCTAGTTTCTCTTGTGTCATTTTACCTATATTTCTATTATACATTTTTCTATATTTTTTTATATTTCTTCCTATAATTTTATATAATTCTTGTTGATTCATAAATATCCACCTACCTAATTATAAAACAATTATTTAATAATGTATAGTAACACATTACATTAATCTTTTATGAAAATGTGTACAATTAAATTGGGTGAAAATATGACAAGATTTAAAAGAGATTTTAATTTTGATAATAATTTTATAGAAACAGTTGCTTATAATGTAATTAAATATAGAAAATTAAACAAAATTACTCAAGAGCAATTAGCTTTAGATATAGGAGTATCACCTGAATTTATTAGAAAATTTGAAAGTACTAAAGGAAGTGAAGGTTTATCTTTAGCATCTTTATATAAAATTTCAATAGTTTTAGATACTACTATGGATAAATTCTTTGAGTCAATAGAAGAAAAATAAATTATCTATCAATAAAAAATTTTTCTATTGGAACTTCTAATATATTACTTATTTTGTACAAATTATATATACTTATCCCTTGATAAGTTTTTTTACTTTCTAAGTTTCCAATCAAAGATGTTGAAACATTAGCAATTTCAGCAAGATTTTCCTGTGTTAATTCTTTTTTATTAAGACTATAAAGTTTTCTATAATATCTGATGTTCTTTCCAATTGTTGCATATAAATCCTTTTCATCTTTAAATACATATTCTTTTTCCATTGCATTCTCCTACTATAATATTTTGCCATTATTTAAAAATTTTAACCATTTACTGTGAGTGAGAAATTATTTTTATTAAAAACAATTTATGCAAATATTTAAATTTTTCTTGAAAATAATATAAAAATGTTGTATTATTATTACCGCGACCAAAGGGGATGAAATTATGGATAAAATAATTAATTTTGCAGTAGTAGCACATGTTGATGCTGGAAAAAGTACACTTGTTGATGCTTTATTAAAACAAAATGGTGTATTTAGAGAAAATGAACAAGTTGTAGATTGTGTTATGGATAGTGGAGATTTAGAAAGAGAAAGAGGAATTACTATCACTGCTAAAAACTGTGCTATTAGATATAAAGGTTATAAAATGAATATAGTAGATACTCCAGGACATGCTGATTTTTCAAGTGAAATTGAAAGAATTATTAAAACAGTTGATACTGTAGTATTACTTGTAGATTCAGCAGAAGGTCCAATGCCTCAAACAAGATTTGTATTAAAAGAAGCATTACAAAATGGACTAAAACCTATATTATTCATTAATAAAATAGATAAAAAAGATGCAAGAAGTGAAGAAGTTGTTAATATGACTTTTGATTTATTCTGTGAACTTAATGCTACAAATGAACAATTAGATTTTAAGATTATATATGGAATTGCAAAAGAAGGTATAGCAAAATATGATGAAAATGATGATAATAATGATATAACACCACTTCTTGATACAATTATTGAAACAACTAAACCATTTGAAGGAAATGAAAACGACCCATTACAATTTCAAATTTCATCATTAGATTATGATGATTATATAGGTCGTCTTGGTATTGGTAGAATTAATAAAGGTAAAATTACTACTGGACAAACCGTAACAATTTCTAAAAATGATGGTACAATTGTAAAAGAAAAAATAACTAAAATATTTGTAAATGAAGGTATTAAGAAAAAAGAAGTAAATACTGCATATTATGGAGATATAGTAACTATTGCAGGTTGTCCTGATATTTCAATAGGTGATACAATTTGTGATAATGATCATATTGATCCACTACCAAGTATTGAAATAGAAAAACCAACTCTATCAATGAACTTCTTAGTAAATACTAGTCCTTTTGCAGGAAAAGTAGGAAAATTTGTAACATCTAGACATTTAAGAGATAGATTAATGGCAGAACTTGAAAGAAATGTAGGACTTGAAGTAGAAGAATTACCAAATGGAGATGGATTTAAAGTTTCTGGACGGGGTGAACTTCACTTATCAATATTAATTGAAAATATGAGAAGAGAAGGATATGAACTAGGTGTATCAAAACCAGAAGTTATATTTAAAGAAATAGATGGTATAAAACAAGAACCTTTTGAAAAAGTTATTATAAATGTACCTAATGAATACTCAGGAACAATAATAAATGATTTAAGTGAAAGAAAAGGTACTATGGAATTAATGGAACCAGCTGAAGAAAATTATGTAAGATTAGAATTTTCTGTTCCAACAAGAGGTTTAATTGGATATAGAAGTAATTTTATTACTAATACTAAAGGTGAAGGTATTATGGTTAGAAGTTTTGATTCTTATAAACCATATGCTGGTGAAATATCTTCTAGAAAAAATGGTGTACTTGTATCTATGGAAAGTGGAAAAACATTTGGTTATGCACTTTATAACTTATTAGATAGAGGTACTATGATAGTAGAACCATCAGTAGCCGTATATTCTGGTCAAATAATTGGTATTAATAATAGAGAAAATGATTTAAATGTAAATCCTTGTAAAAATAAAGAATTTTCAAATACACGATCAACTAGCAGTGATGAAGCAATAGCTCTTCCAAGACCTAAAACATTTACTTTAGAAGAAGCACTTGAATTTATTGAAAGTGATGAACTTGTAGAAGTAACACCTGATGCTATTAGATTAAGAAAGAAAATTCTTGATGAAAAAGAAAGATTTAGAAGTCATAGATAATAAAAATAGGATAATTTGTTTATCCTATTTTTTAAGTTTAAATTTATAAATTATTTTAGCTACTCTAAATATAATATCATCACTTTTTTTAATAGCTATTTTTTTACCAATAGCTTTACCACCAACTGTAAGAGATGATACTATTGAACTTATTACTAATGTTGTAATTATTGTTGAAATATTAAATAAATTAGAAATATATATTCCAATAATAGCACTAACAGAACCACTAACTATACCACATATATCTCCAATTACATCATTACATACACTAGCAATTCTACTTGAGTTTTTAATTAAATAAACTCCTTCTTTAGAACCTTTTATCTTTTTAGAACTCATAGAGTGAAATGTAGATTCATTAGCAGTTAATACAGCAGTACCAATTATATCAAAAATTATACCTATAAAAATAAATATAATCGCAACTAATATTAAAATAAAAATATTTTCGCATTTATTTGTAATGACATTTGATATACTATTAAAAATTATAGCTATAAAAAAAGTCATTAAAAATGCTTTAATGATCCAATTATCTTTCTTCATTTTTAATAAACTCCCTTTAGAAATTTTGTATGGATTATTATAAATTAATTTTACGGCTTTGGTCGAGTTGAATTTCTCTAATATCTACCCTTAGTTACCTGTAGGCAATTTCTTTTTAAAGATATTAATCATAAGTTACCTTGTATGATCACTCGATCACCACTTAGTCCGCACTTCAATCTTTATAATAAGAACACACTAGAGGTTTTCCCAAACAATCATATGACACTTTTATTCGCTTTTGCAATTTATTTTTCAAAATAATTATCCCAACAAATCACTCACGACATGTGCATATCATCACTTCACGGATTGATAAAAGGATTTCATATACATGCCATTGCATATTTTCCTTAAATCTTAAATTATATATCCACCCCAATCTGGGCGAAAGAAGCAAAATATATAAAGTACCTTCTTGCACAATTAATGGATTTTTAGCCCCATCTTCTAGTGGTATGGTTGACTAGCATAATGCTCCATACGAATAACATTATATCATAAAACTCGTAAAATGTCAAAAATGGCACCTTGAGAGTATATTAATAATATTAGTCTGATTTTAAAAAAATTACAAAATTATATACATTATTTAAATAAATTATAGTAATAAAATAAAAAATATTATATAATTATATTAATATATAGTAGTAAGGAGGTGAAGTAAAATGGATAGAAAGGCAATTAAAGAGAAAGCAAAAGAATTTGGATTTAATAATAAATGGCTTATTTGGAAACCACTATTAATTGTAGGATTAATTAGTTCAGTACTTTATGCTATTGTAAGTCTTATCACAATTTTATTAGGTTTAGATGAGGAAAGTTTATTATATGATCTTTTAGTAATAGTAGTTGAATTAGCATTATTACCAATGTCAGTAGGATTAGTAAGTTACCTAATACAAGTTATTAAAGGTAAAAATGTAGATTTAAAAGAAACATTATTGTCAAAGTATCAAAAAGAATATATGTGGAAAATAATTACAACAACAATTTTAGCTAATTTAATAATTATGTTAATGTCATTACTATTAGTAATTCCAGGAATTATTTATGCATTAAAATATGCAATGTTAACATTCTTATTGGCAGAAGCTACTTCTAAAGAGTTGCAAAGTGAAAATATCCTTCAAAAAAGTAGTGAATTAATGGATGGATATAAATGGGATTATTTTGTATTTCAATTAAGTTTTATTGGTTGGGGATTCTTATGTGGTTTAACTTTTGGAATATTATTCATCTGGGTTCTTCCATATATGCAAACAGCAGAAATTATGTATTTTGAAAAATTAAAACAATTAAAATCAAAATAGTAAAAAGTATCAATTTTATTGATATTTTTTTGTAGCTTAAAAAATTCTTCTTGACTTTTAATATATATATATATAATTTTATTATAAGATAGAAGTTGGAGGTAAAAAATGAATAGAAAGGAAATAAAAGCAAAAGCTAAAGAATTTGGTTTTAATAATAAATGGAATTTTTGGAAAGTACCTTTATTAATAATGAGTATAGGTTTATTAATTAGTTTGATTTTAGGTGTGTTATCAATAATATTTGATTTTGAAATTAGTGATGAAAATTTTTTCTTTAATATAATTTCTACAATTATAGAACTTGGTCTTTTACCTTTAGGTGTTGGATTAGCTCAATATTATATAAAATTAGTTAGAGGAGAAAAAGTAAATTTAAAGGAAACAATACTATCAAAATATAAAAAAGAGTATATGTGGAAAATAATTGGAATAACAATTTATTCTAATTTAATTATATCATTATTCGCATTATTATTTGTAATACCAGGTATTATTTATGCATTAAAATATGCAATGTTAACATTCTTATTAGCAGAAGCTACATCTGAAGAATTACATACTAAAAATATGCTTCAAAAAAGTAATGAACTAATGGATGGATATAAAGCAGACTATTTTAGCTTTCAATTAAGTTTTCTTGGATGGATATTTTTATCAGTATTAACATTTGGAATTTTATATATATGGATATTACCTTATATGGTAACCGCTAGAATTATGTACTATGAAGAGTTAAAAAAGATAAAAGCTAAAAATTAAAAAAGTATCAATTTTTATTGATAATTTTTTTTGTAAAAAAATATTGTTAAATAGGACTTTGTGTGCTATAATACTTTCGAACGAAAAGTTCCTTGCTTCATTTAGAAGCCGTTTAGACCAAAAGGAGGTGTAATAATGAACAAATATGAGATAATGTTTATTGTTAAAACTGATATTGACGAAAAAGCACAAAAAGATACAGTTTCTGCTTTTGAAAAAGTACTTACTGATATGAAAGCTAAAATCGTTAATACAAAGGATATGGGACAAAAGAAATTAGCATATCCAATTAACAAACAAGTAAGAGGAAATTACTATGTATTTAATGTAGAAGCATCAGCTGCTGCAGTAAAAGAATTTGATCGTAAAGCAAAAATTGATGAAAATATCTTAAGACATATTATCATAAGAGAAGAGGAGTAGTTTATGAATAAAATAATTTTAGTTGGTAGACTTACTAGAGATCCAGAATTGAGAACAACAAGTGCTGGCTTTAATACTGTAAATTTTACTGTAGCTGTAAATAGAAACTTTAAGAATAAAGATGGAAATTATGATGCGGACTTTTTACCTTGTGTAGCATTTAGACAAACAGCAGATTTTATATCTAAATATTTCAAAAAAGGAAATATGATTTGTTTAGATGGTAGAGTTCAAGTTAGAAATTATGATGCTCAAGATGGAACAAAAAGATATGTAACAGAAGTTATAGTAGAAAATGTAGAATTTGTTGGTGGAAAGAATGATTCAATGAATAGTACAACTACAACTGATAATAGTTATATAGATGCACCAAGTGAACCACCAATTGATATAGTGCCAGAATTTGATATTCCAGATTCAGATCCTTATGAAAATTATGATAAAGAAGTATCATTGAGTGACAATGATTTACCATTTTAGATAAGGAGGAAATAATGGCTGAATTTTATAGAAGAAAAAAAATATGTCAAATGTGTGCCGGAAAACCAGTAGATTATAAAGATGTAGCAATTGTATCTAAATATATTAATGAAAAAGGTAAAATTTTACCTAGAAGAATGACTGGTGCATGTGCAAAACATCAAAGACATATTGCTAATCAAATAAAAAGAGCAAGATATATGGCTTTATTACCATATACAAAATAATAAATCTTTAATAGTTAGCAAATAAAAATAATAGTTAGCAAAACTATTATTTTTTGGTTATTAATTATTATCTCTACTAATTAATATTAATCTAACAACTTGAAGTGCCATAGCAAGGAAACTTGCAACATAGGTAAATGCAGCAGCATTTAAAACTTTATTAGTTCCTTTAACATCATTATTCTCAATTAAACCACATTTTTTTAATTCTTCTTTTGCTCTTTTAGAAGCATCAAATTCAACTGGTAGAGTTATTAATTGAAAAAATAAACCAACTAATAAAAGTAATATTCCTATGTCTACTAAGTTTATAACTTCTAGAAAAAAGCCAAGAAATATAAATATTGTAGCAAATCTTGATGTAAAATTAACAATAGGAACCATAGCTGTTCTAAATCTTAAGAATCCATAATTTTCTTTGTCTTGAATAGCATGTCCACATTCATGAGCAGCAACTGCTACAGAAGCAACAGAAGTACCTGAATATATACCACTTGATAAATTTATATGTTTTGAAGTTGGATTATAATGATCTGAAAGTTCTCCTCCTATTTCACCTATAGAAACATTTTCTAATCCATTTTTATCAAGTATCATTCTAGCTACATCCTTACCAGATATATTTCTACTATTATCTTTCATTGAATACTTATGATATGATGATGTAACTTTAATTTGTGCATAAATTGGTATAAGTATAATTATTAAAATTAATATTAAATCCATTTTCTAATCACCTATATTTATTTTAACATTATTTTGTGAAATATAAAAGTATTTAATTAATTTTAAATCCTAGTGTATTACTATTATGAATGTTAAAACACTCTTTAATAAACAAATTATTAACACTAATTTTTTCATTTTTCTTTTTTAATTTATTTATTTCATTATTTATTTTAGTTGCATTTTTAAATTCTTTATTTTTAATTGCTTCTTCTTTAGATTTCATTAATATATTTAATTTTTCATTTTTAGTATTACTATTTTTATAATTTAATAATTTAGCTTTAGTACAAATTTTATCTAAAATATCTAAACTTTTATCAGGCTCGTATTTGTTTTTTATATATTTTTTAGCTAAACTAACTATTAATTTAATTTGATTATTATTTATATAAACATTGTGATAATCTTCATAATATTTTTTAGTATTTTTTAATATATTTATTGTTTCATCAAAAGTTGGTTCATTTATTTCTATTTTATAAAATCTTCTATTTAAAGCTTTGTCTGTTAATATAGTTTTATTGTATTCTTCTATAGTAGTAGCTCCAATACATTTTAATTTATTTCTAGCTAAATAAGGCTTCATGATATTAGATGCATCTATAGCACCTTCAGCACCACCCGCACCTACTAATGTATGTATTTCATCAATAAATAGTATTAGATTAGAATTAGATTCAAATTCTTTAATCATAGATTGCATTTTTTCTTCAAATTCTCCTCTATACCTAGTTCCACTAATTAAATCAGCTAAATTTATTGAAATAATTTTTTTGTTAAGTAATTCTTGTGGTACATTCTTTTCATTAATTCTATATGCAAGTTCTTCCACTAAAGCAGTCTTACCAACACCAGCTGGTCCAATTAAAATAGGATTATTTTTATTTTTTCTACATAAAATTTCTATAATTTCATTAATTTCTTTTTCTCTGCCTATAACTTTTTCATGATTTAATTTATTTTCTTCATTTAAATTAATTCCATAAGAAATTTTATTATCATTATTTAACTCTTTATATAATTTTCTAATATCTACATTTAAATTAGTAAGAATAGAAAAAGCAATTCCTTCACCATTTTCAATTAAACTACAAAACACTTTTTTAGTTGTAATTTTATTATTATCATAAGCCATTAATAATATTCTTTTAAAAAGTGGAGTATAAAGTAATATATTACTTTTAGATTTTATTTTAATTAATTTTACTTCATTTAAAAAAGTATCATAATTTACATTAAATTTATTTAGCAGTTTACTTATACTTGTATCACTTTTTAATAAAGCTAATATAAAGTGTTCACTTCCAACATATTTATAATTTAAATTCATAGCTTCTATTTCACTGCTTTTTAAAATATTAATTAATTCATTATCATAAGTTATCATACTAATAGTATGAGTTAAAACTTCTAAAAAATTACAAAAAAAAGAATGTTTTTTCAAACACTCTTAAAGTTTTATATATAATGCTAATATTGAAACAATCAATACTACAGCAAGTAATATAAGAACTAATTTCCAAATCTTTTTGATCCATTCTTTATATGGAATGTTAAGATAACTAAGTCCTAATACCAATATAGCACTAGTAGGAGCAATAAGCATTGTTACTCCATATATTCCTTGAGAAATTATTGCAGTTACTACATTGTTATTTAAAGTATTCATTACTAATGGAAGTACATAGTTAACAAAGTAAACCATATCTACATTTAATAAAGAACCTAAAGAAATAGAAATTGTACTAGTTAATATAGAAACAACTTTAAATTTACTAGTTAGACTCAATATAGTATTTTCAAGAGTTGTATAGAACATAGTATTTCCTGAAAAATATACAACAGCATATGTAAGAACTACTAATGCAGCTGGAACTAATAATTTTTTAGCTCCTTCGAACATATTTTCAAATGTACCTTTTAATTTCATTCCATAACATAATCCTAAGACTATAGTAGCTATTAAAATTATAACAGTCATTTCACCATAACCCCAAGAACCAAATGCTGCAACACTCTTTCCAAATATTGAAGCAAATATTGCAGTTTCTTCCATTCCATATTCAACTCCATTTGTAGTAATATGGAAGAATGGTAATTTTGGTGAGAACTCTGTAATAGTTGTATTAAGATCATTAAATGCTGTAATACCAAATGTACTTTCCCAATTAGTGCAACCTAATACTAATAATACAAATAATAATATAAATATAATAATTATAGGTATTATAGAATGTTTAGTAGAATTTTTTTCTCCTAATAACAAATCTAAATCTTCTTTATTAGCACTTTTGCTTCTTTTAGCTGCACATAAGAAGAATAATAAAGCTGCAAAAGATAATACAAATAGAACAATTTTAAATGTAATTGCATTATTTAATTCTACACCTAAAATTTTATTTATTAGTCCAGTTGTATTATAACCAATTGTGCTTCCAATTGTACCAATTAGCATTGATCCAAATGTAGCTAAACAAGCTGTTATTTTATCATATCCTATTGCAAGAATAATACTTATTATAAATGGCAAAAAGATAAATAAACTAAATCCAAAATCAAATACAGATGTTAATATAGCTATAACAAATGATGAAACAATTAAAAATATTAATTCCTTTCTTTTTAATTTTGCTGCAATTTTTTCTACCCAAGCTCTATATTTTCCAGTTTTACCTAATACTTCATAAAGAGCTCCAACAGAAAGTATTAGTAAAGCTATTTGTATGAAATATGGAAAAGAATAGGCTCCAAATAATAATTGAAAAAAATCAAAAAATCCAATCTTATATTCAAATCCCATTTCAGCTATTTCAGTACCATTTGGTAAATAACTTGCTGAAAAAATCCAAGTTAATACCATTACTACTAATAATACTATTGTGATTATTTTAAATAATCCTGTTTTTTTCATTTTCTCTAATTTCCTCCTTAGAAATATTATATAATAAAAAATACTAACATTACAAGAATTTGCTAGTATTTTTTATATAAATTTCATTATAATTTTTTAATATGTTCATAAATTTTATTGATACATTTCATAAACTCATCTTCACTTTTACAAGTTGCAAGTTCAGTTTTTAATTCTTTACTTTTTGGAATATATTTTAGATAAGCAAGAGCATGAGTTTTTATATCAAGTATGGCTTTTCTATCCCCCATATTTTTTTTAATTAAATTGTAATGTTTCACAATCATATCAATTCTATCTTTATAAGTAGGCTCTTCAATTATTTTATTATTTTCTATATATTCTACACATTCTTTTATAAACCAAGGATTACCTATTGCAGCTCTTCCAATCATAATGGCATCACATTTAGTTTCATCCAACATTCTTTTTGCATCATAAATTGTTTTAATGTCTCCATTTCCAATAACAGGTATATTTATAGCTTCTTTTACTTCTTTGATTAACTTCCAATCAGCATTTCCTGTGTAGCCTTGTTCTCTTGTCCTTGGATGTATTGCAATTGCACTAGCTCCAGCTTTTTCTATTAATTTTGCTACTTCTACACAATTTATTGATTTACTATCCCATCCAGCCCTTATTTTCACTGTAACAGGAATATTTACATTATTAACTACTGAAGAAACTATTTCATATATTTTATCTGGATTTTTTAAAAGTCCTGATCCTGCTTGAGATTTTAATGCAACTTTAGGTACAGGGCACCCCATATTAATATCAAGAATATCAGGTTTAATATTTTCACAAACATATTTAGCAGCTTTAACAAAACTATCTTTGTCACTTCCAAATATCTGAATGCTTATAGGTCTTTCATCATCATTTATTTTAAGCAAATCTAGAGTGTTTTTACTATTATAAATAATTCCCATGTTGCTTACCATTTCACTATATATAAGTCCTGAACCCATCTCTTTAATTATTTTTCTAAAACTTTCATTAGAAATTCCTGCCATAGGGGCAAATACAACTCTATTTTTTATTTCAACATTACCAATTTTCCACATAATTTTTTCCTCATAGATAATTTAACATTTAAAGAAAATAAATGCAATAAAAAAGTTTTCATTTAAGAAAACTTATTAATTTTGAGTTTGCTCTTGTTGCTCTTGCTCACTTGAAGTATCAGTTGGTGTTGGATCAGTTATTTTAGCACTTGCAGTGATTTTACAATCAATATCTTGAGTAACTGATAAGAATTTATAACTTACAGTTCCATCAGCATTATTTGTTGTTTCAGGAACTACTTGTGGTGTACAACTTATACCAGAAACAACAAATCCATCATTAGCTTTTAAAGTAAATGTAACTGTACCACCAGAAACTATTGTAAATTCTTTAGCAGTTGTTACTGTAACTTCTTCAGGTATATCTGTTAATTTAACATTATAATTTTTAGGTTCGACTTTTGAAAAGCTAATAGTACATGCTGTATTATCAGTTAATTTATCTATAATTAATTTATTGTTTTCAAATTTTGCTTCTTGTTTATTAGTACAAGTAACAGTTGGATTTTCATATCCACTATTAGGTTCAACTATAGCAGAAATATTACCACCATAACTAGTATTCTCTGTAGTGTTACCAGTTCCATTTTTAACTGTTATATCAACTCGTAATTCTTTTATTGTAAATGAGATAGTACATGCCATATCTTCAGTTACACTACTAACACTTAAAGTATTTGTAGATTGATCCCAAGTAGCAGTTTTATTATTTGAACATGTAACTTCAGTACCTGTAAATTCATATCCTTCATCAGGAGTTATATTAAATTCTATATCAGATCCTCTATCAACAATATTAGGATTACTAGATGTTACAATTCCACCTCTTGCATCAACTGTAACAGTATATTGTGAATTAACAAAATATAAACTACATGTACTTTCTTTTTCATTTTCAGGATTAAAGTTCCAATTTTCTTCATCAAAACTTCCACTTACATTATTAGTACAATTGAATCTAGAAAATAAATATTTATTTTTTCCAGTTGGATTTCCAAATTCATCTAATAATTCTTCTTTTTGTGGCATATTTGTTTGTTTAACATCATCTAAATAATATTCATAAGTTATTGTATCTTTATTATTATCAGTATTTGTTTTATCAACATTTCCTTCTTTACTATAAACATACCCCGTAGCAGCTGCTGCACTACTTATTATAAATAATAATGATGTAATTACTATCCCAATTTTATTCTTCATTATAATAACCTCCATATACTTGCTATTATATATCAATTTTATAATTAATCTTTTATATTGTCAAGCATTCAGGAGGGATACTTTTTGTCGTAAATTGTATTCAAATTTAAAATTTTAATAAAAAAATCAAAAAATATCGTAAAAATAGTAAAAAATGTTTGACATTAAAATATACTTTTTATATAATATTCACGGTACATTTTAATGGAGATGCAATTTCTGTGGGATAGAAATGTCATAGTTGCAAATATGACTGCATTGAAATTAAAGAAGGGAAAAAATTATGAAAACATTTATGTTAAAAAAAGAAGACATTGAACATAAGTGGTATGTTATTGATGCAGAAGGTAAGAACTTAGGTAAAGTTGCTGCAGCTGCTGCTCATGTATTAAGAGGAAAACATAAACCAACTTATACACCACATTTAGCTTGTGGAGATAATGTAATTATTATTAATGCTGAAAAAGTTAATTTAACTGGAGACAAATTAGACAAAAAGATTTATTATAATCATAGTGGATATCCAGGTGGTTTAAGAGAAAGAACTGCTAGAGTAATGAGAGAAAAATATCCAGTAGAAATGGTAGAAAGAGCTGTTAAAGGAATGCTTCCTAAAAATAGACTTGGAAGAGAAATGTTTAGACAATTATTTGTTTATGCAGGTAGTGAACATAAACATCAAGCTCAAAAACCAGAAAGATTAGAGGTAAAGTAATATGGCTGAAAAAAATAAATATACTGCTATAGGTAGAAGAAAAAGAAGTGTAGCAAAAGTTACACTTACTCCTGGAAAAGGATCTATTACTGTAAATGGTAAAGATGTTAATGAATATATGCCTTATAGTACTTTAGTAATGGATTTAGTACAACCTTTAGAATTAACAGAATCAAAAGATAAATATGATATTGATGTAGTTGTTAAAGGTGGAGGATTTTCAGGTCAAACAGGAGCTATTAGATTAGGTATTACAAGAGCATTACTTCTTGCTAATGCTGAAAATAGACCAGTTTTAAAAGCTAACGGAATGATTACTCGTGATGCTAGAATCAAAGAAAGAAAGAAATACGGACTTAAGAAAGCTCGTAGAGCACCACAATTCAGTAAGCGTTAATATATTCAATGTTATAAAAGCTCATTTATTGAGCTTTTTTCTTTTATTTAAATACTAATAAAAATGTTAACTTTCCAAAAAAATATTTAAAAAAAGACTTAATAATGCTATAATCTTACCATAGGGAGAGTGTGATATGGCAGCAAAAGTATTTAAAACTATAGAAGAACAATTAGATATATTAAAAAGTAAAGGTCTTACAATAAATGATTATGATAAAGCAAAAGAAATTTTGCTAAGAGAAAATTATTTCTTTTTAAATGGATATAGATCTCCTTTTTTAGTAAATGGTTCTAAAAAATTTATAGAAGGATGTACTTTTGAAGAATTATATGCTTTATTTACTTTTGATAGATATTTTAGAAATATTATATTTAAAAACTTACTAATAGTAGAAAATAACTATAAATCAATATTTAGTTATGTTCTTAGTAAAAAATATGGATATAAAGAGAAAGATTATTTAAATCAAGAAAATTTTGATAGAAGTAAAGAAAAAAATAAACAAATAAATGATTTAATAAGAAAAGTAAAAAGACAAATTAGAATTAATGGATACCAACATACTGCAACATCTCACTATATAAATAATTATGGATATATTCCATTGTGGGTAGGAGTTAAAGTATTAAGCTTTGGACTTGTAGGAGAACTCTTTTCAGTATTAAAACCTGATGATAGAGAAGAAATAGCTAGTTATTATAAAGATATAAATGCAAGTTCTCTTGGAGACTATTTATCAATACTATCAAATTATAGAAATCTATGTGCTCATGAAGATATACTTTATAATCATGAAACACAAAAAGCAATAAATGATACAAAATTTCATATTGAACTTGATATACCTAAAGTTGAAGATGAATATATTTATGGTAAGCATGATATTTTTGCATTAATTATTATATTAAAAGAAATGCTAACATTTACTGATTTTAAAATGATGATGAATGAGATAGAGTATGAGATAGATTGGTTATCATCTAAATTGAAAAGTATAGATGTACAAAAAGTATTATATAGAATGGGATTTCCTGATAATTATAAACAAATATCTTATATAGAATAGGAGGAAAAATGAAAAAAGCTTTATCATATGTTTTTAGTGGTATATTATCTGCAATATTAGGAGCGGGAATAATGTATGCAGTAATTTTATATGTACCTTTTAATAAAGAAAATGAAAAAGAAGTAACAAATAAAGTAATAAGAGATGTTACTGTTACTGATAGTGGAATTTCAGAAGGTATAGAAAATGTATATGATTCAGTTGTAGTAGTTGAAAATTATCAAAAATCAAAACTTGCAAGTATAGGTTCAGGTTTTATTTATAGTAATGAAGGATATATTATGACTAATCATCATGTTATAGATAATGCAAGCGAAATTAAAGTTTTATTAATGAATGGTGATACATTAGATGCAACTTTAATAGGAAGTGATGAGTATGCAGATATTGCTGTTATTCAAATAGATAAAGAATATGCTACTAATATTGCTAAAATTGGAAGTAGTGAGAAAACTAAACTTGGTGATACTGTATTTACTATTGGATCTCCTATGAGTTCTGAATATTATGGTACGGTTACAAGAGGAATACTTAGTGGTAAAAATAGAATGGTTGAAGTATCAGTTAATTCATCTTCAAATGATTGGATTATGAATGTTATGCAAACAGATGCAGCAATTAATCCAGGAAATAGTGGTGGACCTCTTTGTAATGTTAATGGAGAAGTAATTGGTATTAATTCAATGAAAATAGTACAATCTGAAATAGAAGGAATAGGTTTTGCAATTCCAATTGAAGATGCAATGGATTATGCTAATAAAATTGTTAATAAAGTAGAAATAAAAAGAGCTTATTTAGGTATTAGTATGGCTGATATATCAACACCATCATATTATTTAATTAAAGAGGGTATAAATTTAGATAGTTCAATAACTTCAGGAGTAATAGTTTTAGAATCTACTACTGATGGTCCATCAGCTATCGCGGGTATTCAAAAAGGAGATGTAATAACAAAAATAGGTGATGTTGAAGTTAGTAATGTAGCTAAACTTAGATATTATCTATATAAACATGAACCTAATGAAACTGTTGATATTACAGTTATTAGAGGAAAAGAAACAAAAGTATTTAAAGTTACACTCGGAGAAAGTAAATAAAGCAGATATTCTGCTTTTTATTATGCAAGAATTATTGAAAAAACTAGTAATATAACTTATAATAAATATAAATAGTAAAAGGTGAAAATATGAATAAGGACTATAGTAGATTAGAAAAAGGAAAAGTACTAAAGGAATTTAATAGTTCACTTAGTGGACTTAAAGTATCAGAAGCAAAAAAAAGACTAAAACAATATGGATTAAATGAACTTCCTAAAGAGAAAAAGAAAACTAAAGCAGAAATATTTATTTCTGCATTAAATGATCCAATCATATATGTTTTAATAGTTTCTGCAATTTTATCTTTTGTAGTAGGTGAAATAGTTGATGGATTTGCTATTATTTTTATAATTCTAGTAGATGCAGTTGTTTCAACTATTCAAGAATATAAAGCAGAACAAAATAGTGAAGCACTTAAAAATTTAATAAAAGTTAAAGTAAAAGTTATAAGAGAAAATAAAAGATTTGAAGTAGATTCTTCTACAATAGTTCCAGGAGATATAATAGTAATTGAACCTGGTACATTGGTTTGTGCTGATGCAAGACTATTAACTACTAATAATTTAACTGTAAATGAATCAGTTCTTACTGGTGAAAGTATTGGAGTTACTAAAACATTTGAACCATCTTCATCTAGTGAAATATCTAAAAAATGTATGCTTTATGCTGGAACATCAGTTTTAACAGGAAGGGCTCTTGCAGTAGTAGTAGCTACTGGTATTAAAACAGAAGTAGGAAAAATAGCAGAAAAAGTAACTACAACAGAAGATACTAAGTCACCACTTACTATTAGAATGGAAAAATTTTCAAAACAAATAACGATAATAATAATAGGAATATCTATAATAATAGGTATTGTATTATATACAAAAAACTATTCTGCAATTGATATATTTTTATCAGTAGTAGCCCTTTCAGTATCAGCAATGCCAGAAGGTTTACCTTTAGCACTTACTATGGCACTTACTATTGGATCTAATAAAATGAGTAAAAGAAATGTAATAGTAAAAAAATTAAATTCAGTAGAAAGTTTAGGTAGTTGTACAGTTATAGCAAGTGATAAAACAGGAACACTTACTGTAAATGAACAAACTGCTAAAAAAATAATGTTACCAGATAATGAAGAATTTGATATTGAAGGTAATGGCTATAATGATATTGGACATATAATTCCAATAAATGATTCTAATATTACAAATGCTGAATATATATCAACTCTAGGTCTTATAAATAATGAAGCAATGCTAGAAAAAACAAATAATAAATGGGAATCATTTGGTGATTCAATTGATATTGCATTTTTATCTTTATCAAGAAAATTAAAAACAAATAAAACAGAATATAAAAAATTATTTGAAGTACCTTATGAATCAGAAAAAAAATTTAGTGCAGTAGTTTATAAAAAAGATGACAAAGTGTATTGTACTGCTAAAGGCTCATTAGAAGTTATATTGGAGTTTTGCAAATATTCATATAAAAATGGAAAACAATCTAAACTAAATAAAGAAGAAATATTAAATCAAAATGAAGAAATGGCAGCAAACGGATATAGAGTTATTGCTCTTTGTGATGGTGAAATTAAAGAAAAAGAAAAATATAGTGAAAAAGATATAGAAAATTTAAATTTTGTAGGTTTAGTAGGATTTATAGATCCGGTTAGAAAAGAGGCTAAGGCTGCTGTTAAAGAATGTAAAAATGCCGGTATTAAAGTATTAATGATTACAGGAGATCATGCTCTTACTGCTTATGCTATTGCAAAAGACTTAGATATGTTAAAAGAAAAAAGTGAAGTTACAACAGGAAGTGATTTAGACTTTTATATTGATGATGAAGAAAAATTTGATGAATTTATTAAAGATAAAAAAGTATTTGCAAGAGTAACACCACTTCAAAAATTAAAAATAGTTGAATCATTACAAAGACAAGGAGAATTTGTAGCAGTAACAGGAGATGGAGTAAATGATGCTCCAGCTATAAAAGCAGCAAATATTGGTGTTGCTATGGGAAGTGGAACTGATGTTGCAAAAGAAACAGCTAAAATGATAGTAATAGATGATAATTTTGCATCAATAGTAGCTGGTATAGAAGAAGGAAGAAATGCATATTCAAATATAAGAAAAATATCAATAATGTTATTATCCTGTGGATTTGCAGAAGTATTATTCTTTGTACTATCTATTGTGGTTAATTTACCAATACCGCTTGTAGCAATTCAATTGCTTTGGTTAAACTTAGTTACTGATGGACTTCAAGATATGGCACTTTCATTTGAAAGAGAAACAGATACTATAATGAAAGAAAAACCAAGAGATACAAAAGAAAGTTTATTTGAACGAGAACTTGTTAAACAAATATTAATATCAGGTTTATTTATTGGAGTATTAGTATTTCTAGTATGGCATATTCTAATAAATGAATTACATATGGAAGTGTCTCATGCAAGAGGATATGTTCTAGCACTTATGGTGTTTATTCAAAATATACATGTTATCAATTGTAGAAGTGAAAGCAAAAGTATATTTGAAAATAGTTTCAAGAAAAATCCATTTGTATTATTCACAATTGTATCAAGTATTTTATTACAAATAATAATTATGGAAGTACCATTTTTATCAAAATTCTTACAAACATATCAAATACCATATTATAATTTAATTTTATTATTCTTAATATCTTTACCAATACTTGTCATTATGGAAATATATAAGCATTTAAAAAATAAGAAAAAAATGGTATAATATTATATACATAAATGATAAAAAAGGAGGCTAAAATGAAAAGAAATATATTATTACTAATTAATGGCTTTGGTGTTGAAAAAGCAGATTCATATAATATATATTCTGGTGAATTAATGCCAAATATGGATAGACTAACAAAAGAAAGGGTTTTTGTTTCAATACCAAATAATTATTTAGACTATATTAGTGCATATAGAAATTTTAGTATGGGAATTAATGAACCATTAACATATAGTTTAATAGAAAATAATATAAGTAATGAAAATTTAAATAATGAATTATTAAATAATATAATAGATAATGTTAATAATTTAAATTCAAGATTGCATATAATATGTTATTGGGATTCATCAAGTACAATAGATCATTTAGTTGCATATTTAAGATTTATACAAAATAAAACAAATGCAAAAATATATGTACATATAATTCTTTGCCAACAATCAATAAATGATTATAAAAATATAGATCGTGGTTTTCAAATTTTAAGCTATGAATTAGGATCAAATATAAAATTAGGTGTTGTAGTAGGAGAAAATTATATTAACAATATACTTGGTATGAAAGAATATATAAAATGTATAATGACTGAAGCAGGAGAAAAATGGAAAGATTTAGATAAAAAAGTACAAGTTTTAACTCAAACAAAAACTAAGCCTCGTGATACTAGAACATTTTCAGTTAATAATGATTATAAATTTGAAGAAAATGATCAAGTTTTATTATTTAACTATGCTAGTGTAAATTTAACTCCTTTTATAAATGAATTATATTTACAAAAATATAGAACATTAAATTTAGATACAATTAAATTTTATTCATTATTTCCATTAAAATGTGAAAACAGACAAATACCATTTATGTTTAATTTTGCTGTTTCATCAAATTATATGTTAAATTCAATAAAAAGTATAAATGCAAAATGTATAGTAATGGATAAAAAAGATAATTGTGCTAATATAAATTATTATTTAACAGGACTTAGAAATATAATAGATAATGATTTAAAATATTTACCTACAGATGATGGCTTTATTTATGATCCAAATAAAATGTTAGAAGTGATTAAATCTTTAAATAATGAACTTATCATAATAAATTATGAGATTAATACTTGTAAAACAATAGAAGAAATAAAAGATAGGCTATCTAAAATAGATGCTGTAATAGGTGTACTTGATAATTATATAAGAGAAAATCATTATTCAATGTTTATAACATCATTATATGGACTTCAAGTAGATTTATATAATCAAAAACAAGAATTATGCAAAGTTAATTTTTCAGGAAGAGTACCATTAATTATAGATGATGAAGTAATTAATTTAGCACAATTTACTGTTTCTGAAGGATCGCTGTATGATTTAGCAAATTCAATATATCAAAATATAAATAATGATTATAAAATAACAGGATTAATAAAAAGAAAATCAAGTTTCTTCTCATTTCTATATAAAAAGCCAAAGGAGGATAAGAAATAATGAAAAAACCAACATTCAGAAGAATAATTGCATATTTAGTAGATACTATAATAATTTCTGCTATAGTGACTATTTTTACTAGCATTGATTTAATTAATCCACAAAAAGAAGAATATAATAATAAATATAAAGAATATCAAAATTATTATATGTCTATTATGTCATCAGATAATACAGCAGATATAGCAGAAATATTAAATAATGAAACTATGAATGATATAAACTATGATTTATCTTATTATGGTGTTTATTATTCAGTAATAACATTAGTTGTAACATTTTTATATTTTTGTATATTTCAATACTATAATGATGGAAAAACAATTGGAAAAGCTTTATTGAATATAAAAATTGTTTCTACAAATAGTAAAAAATTAAAGATAGAACAAGTTATTATAAGAAGTTCAATTATTAATAGTTTACTTACATCATCTGCAGTAATAATTTTACTATTATATTCATCTAAATCACAATTTATAAATGCTAATTTAATAATTGGTTATATTGATATGGCATTAATATTTACATCAATTGGTATGATTTTAATAAGAGAAGATGGAGCTGGTCTTCATGATAAACTTGCACATACTTTAGTAGTAGATTCAAGATATGCAATAGAAGAAGATAAAGAGAAAAATGTTAAAGTAAAAGAAGCAGATTATGAAGAAGTAAAAACAAAAAAAGAAAAGAAAGAAAGTGAAAAATGAAAATAGGAATAGCAAATGATCATCATGGAATAGAATTAAAAAAAAGAATAATTGAATATTTAAATAAAAACAATATTGAATATAAAAATTATGGATGTGATGAAGAAAATAATGTTGATTATGTAGATTATGCTGTTACTTTATGTAATAGTATAAATAATAAAGAAGTAGACTTAGGTATATTAATTTGTGGTACTGGAATTGGTATGAGTATAGCTGCTAATAAAATTCATAATATTATAGCAGCTAAAGTTAATACTCCAAGAGAAGCATTCTTAGCAAGAAGTCATAATCAAGCTAATGTTATGACACTAGCAGAATATACAGAAAATTTAGATGAAATATTAGATAATTTTATTAATACTAAACCATCAGAAGAAGAAAGACATAAAAGAAGATTAGATAAAATTAGAGCTTTAAAATAAAAGAAGGGAGTTATAAAATGGATAAAACAATATTAAAAATTTCTGGTATAGTAGCAATTGTACTTGGAATAATTTGTTCTTTAACAATTATAGGTTTAATTGTAGGAGTTCCTATGATTATAGGTGGTATGAAATTCAATGATTTATCAAAATCATCTGACGAAGAAATTTGTAAAAATAAAGATACAATATTAATATGGTCAATAGTATTTCTATTTATTTGTCAATTATCAGGAATTTTAGGTTTAATATTTTATTTTTCAATTAGTAATTTTTCATTTAGTTTTAATAGTAATAATTCTGATAAATATGATGAACTTGAAAAACTAAGTAAACTATATAAAGATAAAGTATTAACTAAAGAAGAATATGAAATGGAAAAATCAAGAATACTAAATAAACAATAATCATAAAATATACTATGAAAAGAAAAATCATAGTATTTTTTATTTTCTTTATAATTTTAATAACAAGTTATCAACATAGATATAATGAAGAAAATAAAATTGAAGTAGAAAATAAAGTTAAGAAACAAGTAAATGAATTACAAGAGAATACAAAAACTGAAGATAAAATTGTAACCGAAGAAAAAGAAACACAAACTGTTGATATCATTTATGATGATAAAACAATTAATATGGACTTAGAAGATTATGTTATTGGTGTAGTTGCTTGTGAGATGCCAGCAACTTTTGATATTGAAGCATTAAAAGCAATGGCAGTAGCTTCAAGAACATTTGCATTATATAAAATTAATACTAATAAAAATTATAAGTTATCAACAACTACTAAAGATCAATGCTATATTTCGGTTGATAAAATGAAAAAGAATTGGGGAAGTAGTTTTGATAAAAATTATGAAAAAATAAAAATCGCGGTAGCTGATACTCAAAATCAATATATGACTTATAATGATAAAGTTATTATTTCTTTTTATTTTTCAATTTCAAATGGATATACAGAAAATTGTGAAAATGTATTTAGTCAAAAATTAGATTATTTAAAAAGTGTAGATTCAAGTTGGGATAGTGAATATGATTACAAAGAAAAAACAGTTAGTTTTACAGAAAAAGATTTTTTAAAGAAATTAGGTATAAATTCTTTAAAAGTAGATAGTATAAAAGTAAATAAAAGTTCTACAGGAAGAGCAAGTAGTGTTATAGTTAATGGTAAATCATTTAAAGGAACTAATTTTAGAACACTTTTAGGTCTTAGAAGTACAGATGTAGAAATAACAAGAAAAGATAATAAAATTTATATTGATACAAAAGGATACGGACATGGAGTTGGAATGAGTCAATATGGTGCTAATGCTATGGCTAAAAAAGGGTACTCTTATGATGAAATATTAAAATATTATTATACTGGTATTAAAATAAATGAATAAATATTAAAAAAAAGCTCACTCTATAATTAGGAGAGTGAATATATGGAAAAGTATACTAAATATTTAATACCAACAATTTATATTGGTGTAATTGCAGTAATGGTTGTAAGTGTAATGTTAGTTGTAACTGGAGTAAAAAATTATTTAGCTGAAGAGCCAAAATATAATTATACGATAGATGAATATTTTCAAAGTGATTTAAGTCCAGTTGTTAGTACTAATAGTGATACAATTATAAGACCATATTTAGCAGATACAGTGAAAGTTGGAAAATATTTTTATGATTTTGAATCAGATGCAAGTAAACAAGAAGGAGCACTCATTTATTTTGAAAATACATATATGCAAAATAAAGGTGTTGATTATGTTAACGATGAAGACTTTGATGTACTATCAGTTTTAGATGGAGAAGTTATATCTGTTGAAGATAATGAAGTTTATGGAAAGGTTATAACTATAAAACATAATGATAATTTAAAAACAGTTTATAGTAATGTAACAGATGTATTAGTAACAGTAGGATATAAAGTTTCTCAAGGTGAAATAATTGCAAGTTCTACTGCTTCTAAATTAGATACAACTAATAAATCATTATTACATTTTGAAGTTTATTATAAAGAGAGTCCAATGGATCCAGAAAATTTATATACATTAAAAGTAAATGAATTAGAATAAAGCAATAATATAAAATTGCTTTTTTTGTGCTATATTGACACTTTTAAAAATTTTAGTTTTATGTTAAAATTATCATAGATAATGTAAAAATATTATTATAAATAAAAAAAGAGGTAGGTAAGTAGTGTTTATGGATCCATTAAAAATAGGAAATTTTATTAAAGAGTTAAGAACTGAAAATAATAAGAGTCAAGAAGAATTAGCTAAATTATTATTTATTGATAGAAGTGTTATTAGTAAATGGGAGAGCGGAAAGCGTACACCAGATTTAAAATATCTAGTTAAGATATGTGAAATGTTTAATGTTAGTTTAGATGAACTAGTTTATGGTGAGAGAAATAATCAAAACAATCAAAGAGAAGTAAAAAATAATTTTTTAAATTACTTAGTTAGTCAAAATGCAAAATATAGAAGAACAAAAATAGCAACCCTATTTTTATCACTAGCTGTTATATTAATTGGAATATCATTTTTAATTTATTATTTTTCTGAAACTTATAATAAGACACAAGTATATAAAGTTTATGGAAATTCAGATAGTTACTCTATTTATGATGGAATATTAATAACTACTAGAGAAAAATCATATTTAAAAATAGGCCAAGTTATAGATAGATTTAATGATGAGCAAAATATAACAGATAATATTAGATTAATATATAAAAATAAAGATAAAGAAATTCAAATATATGAAGGACCATCAGACAGAATATTATTAGATTTTTATGGTTATGATTCAATTATAAATGCTAAAAATATAGATGATTTAAGTAATAATTTATATATAAAAATTAATGACGAAATAATAAAATTATCTTTTAAAAATAACTTTACAAATGATGACTTAATGTTTAATGATAAAGATGGAGATTTAGAAGATTATAATGACAATAATAATGAAATTCCAAAAAGAATAAAAGAAGAATTTAGTTTAGATGGCGATATCTATATGAAAACTAATGAAAATGAAATATTAAGTTTTTCAAATTTTACTTTTTATATAGTTAATAGAAATAATAATATTTCTGTAACTTATCTTTTAACTTCTAGAGATTTTATATATGATGATGATAGAAATGGCAATAATTTTGCAGTAAATAGTAATAATGAAATAACTTGTATGTCAGATAGCTGTCATGATGAAGAAAGTTTATATGAAGAATATTATAATAAGTATATAAAAGAATATATTTATGGTTAAAAAAGTAATGTGCCAAAATTGCACTTTACTTTTTTATATAGTAAATTTAAAATTTTTCTCAGAAAGGAGTAGTGTTTTTATGAAAAAATTTTTACTTGCATTGTTTATGGTAACTATAAGTTTTTCATTTGTTAAAGCAGAGAGCTATTATGTAAATGATAGTGGAGTAGAATTTTCTAAAAAGGAATATGATTTTATATCTAATATGTTTTATGAAGGATATCAAAATTATGTTACTTTAGAAGATTTAGAGAAAATTAGAAGCTTGAAATTATATGATTCACCAATTGAAAAAATAACATCTCCAGAAGTTATGCCTTTAATAAATATATATGAAAAAGGAAGAACATTAACATTAGCTAAATCTTGTTCTTCAAATGAATGCTTAGTTGCAATAGATGTTGTATGGGCAGGTTCACCTGCTGTAAAAAGTTATGATGTAATTGGAACATTATTAGATAGCACAACAATTGTTTCATATGGTCCTGCGGCTGTAGCTGGAACTAATTATTCAAAAACCTACTATTCACCACAAAAATTTAGTAACGGTTTTGGATATTCTGTGTTGTTTCCAAATACAACAAATGTAAAAATGACAGCATCATATTATGCAGAGAAAAAAGGTAGAGTATTTGCAAGTTACCAACATGCAATGGAAAAGATATCTGAAGCTAACAGTAAATTATACACTTTAAGTATAGGTGGAGCTGGATATGTATTTGATTTCTATGGTGCTGCTAAAGATGTATATGATGAAGCAGCTGGATTAACTTTTGCTTTAAATTAATAAGTAAATATTAAATATTTAAAATCTATTTATGAAAAATAACTAGAAAATAGTTTTAAATCTTTATAAATTTTTACACAGTTAATAATAAACTATTATCTAGTTTTATTTATGAGAACAAATTTATTTTAGGGGGAGGTGTTTAAATGATAAAATTTGTATTAGTTGATAATAATCTTAATGATAGAAATAAAGTTAAGAAAATAATTATTAGCAAAATGATGAGTAATAAAATATTTTTTAATATTTATGAATATGAAAACTTTAATAAAGAATTAAAAGATTATATTAATAAAGATAGTGGTAATTCAATATTTTTTATTAGTTATAATCGTAATAGTCTTGATATTATTAATTATATTAGAAATGAAAAGAATGATTGGTTAACACCATTTATAATTTTAGATAGAAACGATAAAAGAAGTCTTGAATTATTTAAATCTAAATTATATATTCTTGATTTAATAGTAAAATCTAATAATATGGATGAAAGTATATATGAAAATATAGATATTTGTTTAAGAATGTTGAGTTATGATAAAGTTTATAAATATACTTATAAAAATGTTCATTATATTATTAGTTTATCTAGTATTGATTATATTCAAAGAGAAGGTAGAAGAATTAAAATAGTTACAAATAATGAAATATATTATCAAAATATTCCATTAACTGAAATTAGAAAATATCTTCCAAAGAATTTTATATCTTCTACTAGAGGAGTAATTATCAATAAAAATAATATTAAGAAAATTGATTGGAATAAACTTAGGGTATATTTTAAAGATGGAGAAAATACACATATTATATCAGTATCTCATAGAAAAGAACTTGAAACATTAAAGTAATAAACTATTTCGTGACAAAAATATAACATTTGACGACAAAATGAAAAATTATGTCGAATTATAAGATATTCTTTTTATAGTACATGAAAAATAGATGTGCTAAGATTATTTATGAAGGGAAGGTGTTATATGAGTAGAGGTCGTGTAAAATGGTTTAACAATGAAAAAGGATATGGCTTCATTGAATACGAAGGACTAGTAAATGAAGATGTATTTGTTCATTATTCATCTATTGAGCAAGAAGGCTACAAGTCTTTAAAAGAAGGCGAAATAGTTGACTTCACATTAATTGAAACAGCTAAAGGTTGTCAAGCAATTAATGTTAAAGAAGTTGAACTAACAGTAGTTTAAATACACGAAGTTTGTGTATTTTTTTCTTACTTAATTTTTTAATAATAAAATTTTCGTACCAAAATATTGGTATTTTAGAACAAAATAGAAAATTTATGTCGAATTTTAGAGTATTCTTTTCTAGTACATAAAAATAACCATATGTTATATTAAGTACAGGAAGGAAGGTGTTATATGAGTAGAGGTCGTGTGAAGTGGTTCAATAATCAAAGAGGTTATGGATTTATTGAGTACGAAGGACTAGTAAATGAAGATGTGTTTGTTCATTATACTTCTATTGATCAAAATGGCTACAAGTCGCTTAAACAAAATGAATTAGTTGATTTTAAATTAATTAAGACTGCTAAAGGATGCCAAGCTGTTGATGTAAGAGAAACTGAACTAAAACTTCTATAAATACACAAAATGTTTGTGTATTTTTTCATATAATAGGAAAGTTCTCAGCAAAATAAAAATAAACAAAGTAAAAAATAAAACACAAAAGATAGAGATAACTAATC
>CANRBS010000001.1 GCA_947628895.1 uncultured Bacilli bacterium | reverse complement strand
ATATTACACAAGATGTAAAAAATGAGCAAAGCCTAGTAATTATAAGGCTTGCTCATTTTTACTGCAAAACTCAAGATGAAAATGAATTTATTGTGTTAAAAAAACAAAAAAATTGTCAAATTCTTAACAATTTTTTTGTTTTAATTACTATTTTTTTATTGTATTTAATAAATAAAAATACTATTAATGCTAAAATATTACCAGATATTAGATCAAGTATTACATGTTGTTTAACAAATAGAGTAGCTAACATTATTAATACAGATATTATAAAAATTAGTATCTTATATTTTAAATCAATATTTTTAGTAGTAGACGTATATAATATAAACATCATACTTACAGCACAGTGAATAGATGGAAAACAATTTAAAGCTGGAGTATCTACACTATATACTAAATTAGTGATAAAATTTAATATATTTGTATTTTCTATATTAGGTCTTATAATAACACTAGGATATATAACATAAATAACATTAGAAATAATTATTGTAATTAAATAACATAGAAAATATTGAGTAAACTTCTTTTTATCTTTTTTATATATCATGTATGGAACTATGAAAATCATTAAATACCATATTACATATGGTATTATAAATATATTTATAAAGGGTAATTTATTATCTAAAGTACTACCTATTATATGAGGAGAGCCTTGAATTAATTTTGTAAAAAAATATATTATAATTTGAAAAGTAATTAAATATATACTAAGTAGTATTGGCTTTTTATCTATCTTTTTCATATACATCACTTTAACATTATATAATATTAATTAAAATAAATCAAAATTGTCTAGCAAATTTATTAATTTTATACTATAATTAAGTAAATGCAAAACAAGGGGTGAATTTTATGGCAAGAAAAACAGTATGTTTAGTAGGAAGACCAAATACAGGTAAGAGTACTTTATTTAATAGAATAGTTGGTAAAAAAATAGCTATTATAGAAGATGCTCCAGGTATTACTAGAGATAGAATTTATAGTCAAGCTATGTATAATGATATTCCATTTTATTTAATAGATACTGGTGGTATTGATTTAAGTGATGGAGACTTTAATGAAGAAATTAGAATGCAAGTTGAAATAGGTATTGAGGAAGCTGATACTATTGTTTTTGTAGTTGATGCTAAAGATGGAATTACAACTAGTGATATGTTAATTAGAGATATGTTAAAGAAACAAAATAAAGATGTAATTGTCGCTATTAACAAAGTTGATAATAAATTAGCTGAAGATAATATGTATGATTTTTATTCACTTGGTTTTAATGAATTCGTTAGTATTTCAGCAGAACATGGAACTGGAGTAAATGAATTATTAAAATTAATTACTTATGGTGAAGAAAAAGGTTATGAAGATGAAGATAATACAATAAAAATATCAGTAATTGGAAGACCAAATGTAGGTAAGAGTAGTTTAGTAAATGCAGTATTAAATGAAGAGAGAGTAATTGTAAGTAATGTAGCTGGTACTACAAGAGATGCAATTGATACTAAATTTACTTATAATAAAGAAGAATATACTTTAATTGATACAGCAGGACTTAGAAAAAAAGGAAGAATATTTGAGTCAGTTGAAAAATATAGCTTAATTAGAAGTATGAAAGCTATTGATAGAAGTGATGTATGTTTATTAGTACTTGATGCTACTACTGGAATAGTAGAACATGATAAACACATAGCAGGTTATGCTTTAGAAATGGGAAAACCAATAGTAATAGTTGTTAATAAATGGGATACTATAGATGAAAAAGATGAAAGTATGAAAGAATGGAAAAAAGACATCAAACATAATTTTCAATTTATGGATTATGCAAAAGTAGTGTTCTTAAGTGCGAAAACTAAAAAAAGAATACATACTCTTATGCCAGAAGTAATAGAATCATATAATAATTCTATTAAAGAAGTAAAAACAAGTATTATAAATGATATTATAAGAGATGCATTCATAGAAACACCACCAGCTTCTTATAAAGGAAAAAAATTAAAAGTATATTTTGCACATCAATCAGGTACAAAACCACCTAGATTTGATATAGAAGTTAATTCAAAAGGATTAGTACATTTTTCATATTATAGATATTTAGAAAATAAAATAAGACAAAATATTGATTTTAGTGGAACACCAATTGTAATACAATTTAAAAATAAAGGAGAAAAAGAGCTTTAATATTTACATTTTATGCTCTTTTAGTTTATAATTTTATTAGGGTGAATAAATGAAAGAAGAAAAATATTTAATATTATTAATTATATTAATTTCACTTACAGTAATATCTGTATCTTTTGCATACTTTAGTCCAAATATTATAAGAGAAAATATAACTGATACTAAAGTAAATAGTGGTAAACTAAAAGTAGATATATCAGATGATAAAATAACCGCAGATAATATTGCTCCAATATATGATAAAGATGTAACTAATCTTGCATTTAAAAAAGATTTTAGTATTATATCTAATAGTACACTTAATTCTTGTAATAAATTATATTTAGATATAAGTAATATTTCAGAAGAGTTAAAAAGTGAATATTTAAAATATATGATAGTAAGTGATGATAAAACTTATGAAGGTAATTTTAAAAATATAAATGATAATAAATTAGTATTACTTGATAATATATTTCTAGGTAGTAATGAAGTAAAAAACTATAAATTATATATTTGGCTAAGTTACCAGGATGATATAAATCAAATAGATATGTTAGGTACTAGTTTAACTGCTAAAATTAGTATAGAGTCATTTGATGAAAAAAATAATTGTATAGTAGAATAATTAATATTAAAATCATATAATTAAAGGAGAAAATATGAAAAGAGATAAAAATAAAATAGAAGATATTAAAGTAGAAGAAAAAGAAGTAAAAGTAAAAAAGAGTAATAAAACTAGAAATATTATAATTATATTAGTAGTAGTACTATTATTATATTGCTTACTTCCAAGTGTTACTATATTAGGAACTATATTTTTTGATATATTTGATAACACTAAATATGTAGAAAGTAATAATTCAATAATAGTAGATAATGGAGAAATAATATTAAAAGATATAAAAGGTTATTATGATACTAATACTAAAGAATATATTGTATATGGATATATAGATAATGTTAATAAAAATTATACTATTGATATAGAATATTCCGTATATGATTCTAATAATTTTGTAATAGGTACAGCATTTACTACTATTGATATGAAAAAAGGGGAGAGTTATAAATTTAAAGCAATATATTACGAAGCTGATGCTAGTGAAGTAGTTAAATTTAAAATAAAAGATATAAATTTATATTAAAATCAAAAGTTTTTGTTGACATATCAATTTATTAATGATAAAATCAAATAGATTTGTGGGTTTTCATTCGTGAAAACCTTATAAAATGTGAATTATGATACACCTGGAAATGTGTATTACAGAAAGGAGAAAAATTATATGGCTACAATTAATCAATTAGTTAGAAATGGTAGAGGAAAGAAAACTAAGAAAAGTAAAAGTCCAGTATTAAATATTGGTTACAATTCTAAAGATAAAAAGAGAACTAATAATAGTTCACCACAAAAGCGTGGAGTATGTACTCGTGTTTCAACTAAGACTCCTAAAAAACCAAACTCAGCTTTAAGAAAAATAGCAAGAGTTAGATTAAGTAATGGACTAGAAGTTACTTGCTATATTGGTGGAGAAGGACACAATTTACAAGAACATAGTGTAGTTTTAATCCGTGGTGGTCGTGTTAAAGACTTAATCGGTGTTCGTTATCATATTGTTCGTGGTACTCTTGATACTGCTGGAATTGATAAGAGAAGACAAGGTAGAAGTAAATACGGAACTAAAAAACCTAAAAACTAGTAAATAAATAAAACTTATAGAAAGGAGAATAGAACATGCGTAAAAGACAAGCAATAAAAAGAAATGTTTTAGAAGATCCAATATATAATTCTAAAATGATTACTAAATTAATCAATGGAATTATGTTAGATGGTAAAAAAGGAACTGCTCAAAGAATATTATATAATGCTCTTGATATAGTAAAAGAAAAGACTGGAAATGATCCAATTGAAGTATTAAATCAAGCATTTGAAAATATTAAACCAGCTTTAGAAATAAAGAGTAGAAGAATTGGTGGAAGTAACTATTCTGTACCAATGGAAGTAAGAGAAGATAGAGCTAATGCTTTAACTTTAAGATGGTTAATTCAATATGCTAAAAATAGACCAGGAAAAGGTATGGCAGAAAAATTAGCTGCTGAAATAATAGATGCTTCAAATAATACAGGTGGAGCAGTTAAGAAACGTGAAGATACACATAAGATGGCAGAAGCAAATAAAGCTTATGCACACTATAGATGGTAAGAAGGGAGATATAAAATGGCACGTGATGTCTCAATAGATAAAACTCGTAATATAGGAATAATGGCTCATATTGATGCTGGTAAAACAACAACAACTGAAAGAATCTTATTCCTAGGTGGAAACATCCATAAAATTGGTGAAACACACGATGGTGAATCACAAATGGACTGGATGGATCAAGAAAAAGAAAGAGGTATAACTATTACTAGTGCTGCAACAACTGTTCACTGGAAAGGTTATAGACTTAATATAATAGATACTCCGGGACATGTAGACTTCACTATTGAAGTTGCTCGTAGTTTAAGAGTATTAGATGGTGCTATTGCACTTATTGATGCTCAAGCTGGAGTTGAAACTCAAACTGAACAAGTTTGGAGACAAGCAAATGATTATAAAGTTCCAAGAATGATTTGTGCTAATAAAATGGAAAAAATAGGAGCTGACTTCTATTATTCAATGGATTCAATTCATAATAGATTAGCAACTAATGCTGAACCAATTATGTTACCAATCGGAGCAGAAGATCATTTTACTGGATATGTTGATTTAGTTACAATGAAAGCATATAAGTATGATGGAACTGAAAAACAAGAATTAGAAGAAATAGATATTCCTAGTGATATGCAAGATAAGGTAGAAGAATATAGAAATAAATTAATAGAAGCAGTAGCTGATTATAGTGATGAATTAATGGAAGCATACCTTGAAGGTAATGAAATTTCAGTTGATTTATTAAAATCTGCTATTAGAAAATCTACTATTGATGGTAAATTCTATCCTGTATTATGTGCAGATGCACTTGGAGATAAAGGTACAAGAACACTTCTTGATGCTGTAATTGATTATTTACCAGCTCCAACAGATATTCCACCTGTTAAAGGAGTAGATTTAAACGATAAAGAAATAGAAAGAACTGCAAGTGATAGTGAACCATTCTCAGCTTTAGCATTTAAAGTTATGAATGACCCATTTGTTGGAAACTTAACATTCTTTAGAGTTTACTCTGGTGTATTAAAGAGTGGAAGTTATGTAATGAACTCAACTAATGGAGAAAAAGAAAGAATCGGTAGAATTCTTCAAATGCATGCTAATCAAAGAAAAGAAATTAGTGAAGTATATGCTGGTGAAATAGCAGCTGCTGTAGGTCTTAAAGATACTACAACAGGAGATACTCTTTGTGATGAAAAGAGTCAAGTTATTTTAGAAAAAATGGTATTCCCAGAACCAGTTATTGAACTTGCAATTGAACCAAAATCAAAAGCAGATCAAGAAAAAATGAGTTTAGCACTTCAAAAACTTGCTAAAGAAGACCCATCATTTAGAGCTAAAACTGATCATGAAACTGGTCAAACAATAATTGCTGGTATGGGTGAACTTCACTTAGATGTATTAGTAGATAGAATGAAAAGAGAATTTAATGTTGAAGCAAATGTTGGTAAACCACAAGTTGCTTATAGAGAAACATTAAAATCATCTGCTGAATGCGAAGGTAAATATATTAAACAATCAGGTGGCCGTGGACAATACGGACATGTTTGGGTTAAATTTGAACCAAATAAAGATAAAGGTTATGAATTTGTTGATGAAGTTGTTGGTGGTGTAGTTCCAAGAGAATATATACCAGTAGTAGATAAAGGACTTCAAGAAGCACTTGCTGGTGGAGTACTAGCAGGATACCCAATGATTGATGTTAAGTGTACATTATTTGATGGATCTTATCATGATGTAGACTCAAACGAAATGGCATTTAAAATTGCTGCTTCAATGGCTTTAAAAGAAGCTAAAAATAAATGTAATCCATGTATTTTAGAACCTATTATGAATGTAGAAGTTAGAGTTCCAGAAGAATTTATGGGTACAGTTATGGGAGATTTAACAAGTAGAAGAGGAAGACCTCTTGGAAATGAAAGTATTGGTAGAGATATTTCAATTAAAGCTATGGTACCTCTATCAGAAATGTTCGGTTATATGACTGTTCTTAGAAGTAATACTCAAGGACGTGGAACTTATCAAATGATATTTGATCATTATGAAGAAGTACCAAAGAGTATAGCTGAAGATATTATTAAGAAAAATGGTGTACAAGCATAAGCTGTACATTATAATTGCCAATTAGTTATTTTATACTTGAATTTATTTCAAGTATTAGATAAAATATATTTATATGTAAAAAAAGGAGGAAAAATAGAAAATGGCAAAACAAAAATTCGATCGTTCAAAAGAACATGTTAATATTGGTACTATTGGACACGTTGACCATGGTAAAACAACATTAACAGCTGCAATTACTAAATATTTTGGAGAATTCATGGCTTATGACCAAATTGATAAAGCTCCAGAAGAAAGAGAAAGAGGTATTACTATTAATACTGCTCATGTTGAGTATACTACTGAAAAACGTCACTATGCTCACGTAGACTGCCCAGGACACGCTGATTATGTTAAAAACATGATTACAGGTGCTGCTCAAATGGATGGAGCAATCTTAGTAGTTAGTGCTACAGATGGACCAATGCCTCAAACTCGTGAACACATCTTATTATCACGTCAAGTTGGTGTACCAAAAATGGTTGTATTTATCAACAAATGTGATATGGTTGATGATGCTGAACTTCTTGATTTAGTAGAAATGGAAGTTAGAGAATTATTAACTGAATATGGTTTTGATGGAGAAAATACTCCAGTTATTCGTGGTAGTGCTCTTAAAGCTCTTGAAGGAGATGAAAAATGGGTACAACCAATTAAAGATCTTATGGCTGCAGTTGATTCATGGATTGATACTCCAGTTAGAGATAATGACAAACCATTCTTAATGAGCATTGAAGATGTATTTACTATCACAGGTCGTGGAACTGTTGTTACAGGTCGTGTTGAAAGAGGTAGATTAAATCTTAACGATGAAGTTGAAATCGTTGGTATTAGAGATACTAGAAAAACAGTAGTTACTGGTATTGAAATGTTCAGAAAATCTTTAGATTATGCTGAAGCTGGAGATAATGCTGGAGTTTTACTTCGTGGTATCAACAGAGAAGATGTTGAAAGAGGACAAGTTCTTTGCAAACCAGGAAGTGTTACACCACATAAGAAATTTAAAGCTAGTGTTTATGTATTATCTAAAGAAGAAGGTGGTCGTCATACACCATTCTTTAGTAACTACAGACCACAATTCTATTTTAGAACAACTGATGTTACAGGAGTAATTACATTACCAGAAGGAACTGAAATGGTTATGCCAGGTGATAATGTAGATATGACTGTTGAATTAATCACTCCTATCGCGATAGAAAATGGAACTAATTTCTCAATTCGTGAAGGTGGTAGAACAGTTGGTGCTGGTGTAGTTTCTGAAATTATAGAATAATAAAAATTAATTAAGGCTTCGTAAGAAGTCTTTTTTAATGAATAAATTTATAATTAAAATTGACAAAATAAGAAAAATTGATATAATATTTTTTGTAGGAGAGGTGGAAAAATATATCTTGCGTCCACACACCTTAATGGTCAAAAGAGATGAAAGGTTAGCAAGTCTTTCCTCCTACATTTTGATTAAAATAGTCTACATATATGTTATACATAATGTAGATTTTTAAATGTAAAAATATTGAAGTGCCTCTTGATATATATATATATACGATATAATAAGGGAGTAAAAATAGAGAAGAGGTAAACCAAATGAAAAATAAAAATGCTTTTACATTAGTAGAACTTTTAGCAGTAATTGCAATATTAGCAATACTAGTTATTATAGCACTTCCAAATGTTTTAAAAATGTTTAGGGATGCCAAAGTTAATACATTTACAAGTGAAGTACAAAATATAATGAAGAGTGCTGAGAGTAAATATATTTCTGCTTCAATTGGAAATAAAGAAGTAAGATGTTTTGATAGTAGTACAAATGCATTAAATTTAGATGGAAGAAGTAATATATTATATATAGTTAAATTTAACGATAAAGGAAAAGTAATAGAAGTAAGGGCAAGAGATGAAGCAAATGAATTAATAGCAAATAATACAAATGGAATACAAAGGGAAGACATAGGAAAAAAGTATAAAGTAAATGAAGCAAAAACACAAATATTAGATTGTAATGGAAATGAGTTAACTAGTGGAGAAAAAATAGTATACAAAGAAAGTGAATTAAATGGGTCTGATCCAGTACTAGGAAGTGGAATGATACCAGTAATATTATCAGATGCAGGAGTAGTAACATATGCACATGAGTATGATGAGTGGTATAAATATACTGAAAAGAAATGGGCAAATGCAGTAATATTAGTAGACAAGCCAAGTAAAAAATATACTGAAGGGGAAGTAATAGCAGAATCAGATATACGTGCATATTTTGTATGGATACCAAAATATAGTTATAGAATATTCAATTTAGGAAATTATGAAGGATTAGAAAGTAGTGAACCAGAAAAAAGTAGTGTTCAACAAATAGAGATAGAATTTGGAACAAGAACAACAGTAAATGATGAAATAAAAAAAGAATGTGCAAGTCCAATGGAAAGTGGAGAAACTGGGGAGTGTGATATAGGAGATTTAATGACACATCCAGCATTCTTAAGTATACCAAGTAATGGATTCTGGGTAGGAAAATTTGAAACAGGATATAATCAAAATGAAGATCCAAGTTTACCTATAACTGATACTGATATATCTACTTGGACAACTGAAAATGCGCAAGTAGATGAAGAAAAGCCATCAAATATAATAGTAAAACCTAATGTATATTCATGGAGAGATCAAACAATTGCAACATTTTTTCAAAGTGCCTACAATTTTAAAAGAAACTTAGATAGTCACATGATGAAAAATACTGAGTGGGGAGCTGTTGCATATCTTTCATATTCAAAATATGGAATACAAGATGGAGTAAGAATAAATAATAATAGTAATTATTTAACAGGCTATGCAGCAAATGAAAAAGACGCAGAAGGAAGTGCAACTGAAAATTCAAAATGGAATACATCAATAGGACATTTAGCAAGTACAACAGGAAATATAAGTGGAATATATGATATAGGTGGTGGATATTGGGAATATATGGCCTCATATAGAGATGGTAGTGATTTAAGTGCTAGTGGAATGGAAAATATAGTATTAAATGAAACATACACAAAATATTTAGAAAAATATTTAGAATCAAGTGATAGATTGTTATATAAATATAGAATCCTCGGAGATGCAACAGGAGAGCTTGGACCATTTTGGAGTAGTGGTAGTTATAATCAAAGTACTTGGTATACTGACTTTTCAAATTTTGTTCATTCTACTCAGCCTTGGTTTAATCGTGGTGGTGGTTACAATAATACATATATTACTGGTCAATTCAACTTTGACAGGAATAGGGGTGTAGCATATCCTAGTAATGGTTCTCGTCTTGTTCTTACACCAACCAATTAAGAAGTAACTGGTTTACTTCTTTTTTTATATTTATTAAAAGTATATATTTTTATAAATACTTTTAATACACTACATATAAATTTTCTATTTAGTAATAATAAAAATGTATAATGTAAAAATAGTGATCAACCCCTTGATAATACTTAAGAATATAAGATATAATAAAATATATAGAATAGAGAAGAGGTAATAAAATGAAGAAAAAAGGATTTACATTAATAGAGTTACTAGCAGTAATAGCAATACTCGCGATACTTGTAATCATAGCAGTACCAAATGTATTAAAATTATTTAAAGGTTCAACAGAAAAAACATTTACAAGTGAAGTACAAAATATGATAAGAGAGGCAGAAAATAAGTTTGTATCTTTATCATTAGGGAGTAAAAGAGTAACCTGCTTTGATAGTAATAAAAATAAATTAGATTTAGATGGAAGAAGTGATATGGTATATTTAATAAGATTATCAAATAAAGGTAAAATAACAGAAATAAAAATTGTAGATAATACTTATGAATTAATAGCTACAAATGAAAATGGAATAAAAAAAGAAGATATAGGAAAAACATATAAAGTAAATCAAAGAGGTCAAGAAACAATAATATTTGATTGTGATGGAAGTTTGATATTTCAAGGAAGTGAAACAAAATATCCAATAATCTCATTTGATGGCTCAACTCCAAATTATGGATATTTAAATGATGGAAAATTATATAAAGAAGATAAAACAACTCAAATAACAAAATTAGATAAAGTAGTAGAAAAAGAAGGATATGATTTTTTAGGATATTATATACCAAATACTGAAGATAAAGTAATTGATGAAGTTGGAAATATAGTAGAAGAAAATTTATCAAAATTAAATAGTACAACTGTGTTAGAAAGTAAGTATGAAGCTCATACATATACAGTAGAATATAATGCAAATGAAGGAACTGGACAAACAACTTCATCAACACATACATATGATAAAGAAGAAAAATTAACTGCAAATAATTTTACAAGAGATGGTTATCAATTTGTAGGTTGGTCATTAGATAAAACTTCAAAAGTAATAACATATGAAAATAATGAAATAGTAAAAAATTTAACAAGTGATAAAAATGGTAGAGTAACATTATATGCAATATGGTCAAAAGTAAATTATACATTTACTGGAAATTATGAGACATTTGTAGTACCAAAAACAGGAGTATATAAAATTGAATTATGGGGTGGACAAGGTGGTGCCTCATTAATGAGTGGTAAGAGAGGTAAAGAAGGCGGAAATGGAGCATATACAACTGGAAAAATAACTTTAAATAAAGATGAAGAGTTATATATTTATGTTGGAGGTAAAGGAGTAGATGCAGTTTTAAGAGAAAATTCACTAGGAGGATATAATGGTGGAGGTCTTGGAACTACTGATGGTAGTGACGATGAGACTTCTGGTGGAGGCGGAGGAGCTACTGATGTAAGACTAACTAGTGGTAAATGGGATAATTTTGAAAGTTTAAAATCAAGAATAATGGTTGCAGCTGGCGGTGGTGGAAGGTCTTGGGAATTTGATGTTGGCGAAGGAGGAGGACTTTCTGCAAGAACATTATATGATACACTTTTAGGTGGAAGTCAAACAAGTGGGTATGCTTTAGGAAAAGGAATGGATGGTGTTGGTTATGCTGCAGGAGATGGTGTCGGTGGAGGCGGAGGCGGATATTATGGTGGTAAATCACAAAATGTTAGATCAAAATCATCAGGTTCAGGTGGATCTTCATTTATATCAGGTCACCCAGGATGTAAAGCAATAACAGCAACTTCAACAGAAAATAATATAAAGCATTTAGACTCTCCAAACCATTATAGTGGAAAAGTATTTACAGAGACACAAATGATTGCTGGAAATGAGAGTATGCCAAAACCAGATGGTGGAACAGAAGTTGGACATACTGGAAATGGTTATGCAAAAATAACATTATTAAATTAGAAAAGTTCATTTTGAACTTTTTTTCTTTTAAAACATTTTTATCTATTGACATATAATATAGAGTGAGTATAATTATTGTTAGTGCCCTAACAATTAAAAGGAGATTTTATTTATGAAAGATAAATTAATTGGATTAGAAATTAAAAAAATAGATAACTTAATATTTAGAAAATTAATTAATTATCAAAAAAATAAATTTGATATATTATTATCTCCTTCACAAATTATGATTATTAAACATTTATATGAAAATGATAATGAAATAATTTGTCAAAAAGATTTAGAGCATTTTAAATTAAGAAAATCTACATTATCAGGTATATTAGATACTATGGAGAAAAATAATTTAATTAAAAGAATAGATAAAGATGGAAGAAGTAAAAAGATAGTCTTAACTGATAGGGCTAAAGAATTATATTTAGAACTTCAAAATAGTGTTAATGAATTTGATAAATTATTAAAAAATGATATTACTGATAATGAATTAAATGTATTTTATAAAGTATTAGATAAAATAAATAATAATTTGAAAGGAGAATATGATGATAAGATTAATTAAATATTTTAAACCAAAACAAGTATTTTATATTTTTATAGCATTTTTACTAATTGCAACTCAAGTATATTTAGAACTTAAAATACCTGATTATATGAGTAAGATAACCACTTTAATACAAACAAGTAAGAGTATTCATGATATTTTAGTACAAGGCGTGTATATGGTTCTTTGTGCATTTGGTAGTTTAATTACATCTATTTTAGTTGGATATATAATAGCAAGTAGTTGTTCTTTATTTTCTAAAACATTAAGAAGTAAATTATTTAATAAAGTAGATTCATTTAATATGGAAGAAATAAAGAAATTTAGTGTTAGTAGTTTAATTACTAGAACAACTAATGATATTACTAATGTTGAAATGATGCTTACTATGGGACTTCAAATGATGATAAAAGCACCTCTTACTGCTGTATGGGCTCTTATGAAAATAGTAAATAAGAATTATGAATGGTCAGTAATTACAGGTAGTGCAGTTGTAATACTATTAATAACTGTAATTAGTGTAATGATAGTAGTATTACCTAGATTTAAAATAGTACAAAAATTAATTGATAATATAAATGAGCTTACAAGGGAAAATTTAAAAGGTCTTAGAGTAATAAGGGCTTTTAATGCAGAAAAATATCAAGAAAAGAAATTTGAACAAGGTAATGATAGACTTACATATACTCAAATATTTAATCAAAAAGTTATGGGTATAATGTCACCAATGATGTATTTAATTATGAATGGGGTTGCTCTTGCTATATATTTTGTTGGTGCTTCATTAATTAATAATTCATTATTATCTTTAAGAATAGATTTATTTAGTAATATGGTTATATTTAGTTCATATGCAACACAAGTTATTATTTCATTCTTAATGCTTACTATGATATTTGTAATGTATCCAAGAGCTGCAATATCAGCATCAAGGATTAATGAAGTATTAAAAACAGAAAATAAAATTATTAATGGAGTAGTAAAAGATACTAAAGAAAAAGGTAGTGTTGAATTTAAATCCGTATCATTTAAATATCCTGATGCTAAAGAAAATATTTTGAAAAATATATCTTTCAAAGTAAATAAAGGAGAAACACTTGCTATTATCGGATCTACTGGTAGTGGTAAGAGTACACTTATAAATTTAATTACAAGATTTTATGATGTAACAGAGGGTAGTGTTCTTGTTGATAATGTTGATGTTAGAAATTATGATTTACCATATTTATATAATAAAATAGGTTATATTTCACAAAAAGCTATTATGTTTAGAGGTAGTGTTAAATATAATGTAGCTTATGGTGAAAAAGAAAAATATAAATTTACTGATAAAAAAATAAAAGAAGCAATTAAAGTAGCACAAGCTAAAGATTTTGTAGAAAAAATGAGTAATCAATATGATAGTGATATAGCAGAAGGTGGAAGTAATATCTCAGGTGGTCAAAAACAAAGATTGTCAATTGCAAGAGCAATAGCAAGAGACCCAGAAATATATATTTTTGATGATTCATTTAGTGCACTTGACTATAAAACTGATTATAAATTAAGAAAAGAATTAAAAAAATATACAAAAGATGCTACTAGTATAATCGTAGCTCAAAGAATTGGTACTATTAAAAATGCAGATAAAATATTAGTACTTGATAAAGGTAAATGTGTAGGATTTGGTACTCATAGTGAACTACTTAAAAAATGTAAAGTATATAAAGAAATTGCTTATTCACAATTATCTATGGAGGAATTGCAATGAAAGAAAGAAGAAGAGTTGGAAGAAGAGATAGAATTCCTGAAAAACCAAAGAATTTAAAATTATCATTAAAAAAATTAATGAAATATTTACGTCCTTATACATTATTTATAGTATTTGCATTACTCCTAGCATCTTGTAGTAGTATTTTATCAATAATAGGTCCTGATAAATTAAGTGATTTAACTGATGAAATATCTACTGGTTTAAGTATTAATAGAGATAATTTAAATATATTTATTGGTAGTATTCAAAATGATATTCAAAATAATATTGTTTTAAGTAAAGATAAGTTAAATACATTAAGTGAAGAAGAGAAAGTTAAATATCAAGAATTTATCTCTAAAATAAATGATTCTAATAAAGAAGAAATATTTAATTTAATAAGTTCACTTAGTGATAATACAAAAAAATTATTCTTTAATAATTCTATTATTGATAATATAGAATTTAGTAGTGAAGATAAACTAGTATTATTTAACGCGGTATACAAATTAAATAATAATGATGTAGAAACCGCTTATAAAGATTTTGAATTATTAAATGAAGATATTTATAATTTATTAAAACCAAGTATGAATATAAGTAAAATTAAAAATATTGCTAAAATACTTGTTGTTATGTATTTATTAAGTGCATTATTTAATTACACACAAAATTATTTAATGCTTCTTACATCTAATAGATTTGCAAAATCATTAAGAACTAAAATTATTAATAAAATAAATAAACTTGCATTAAAATACTTTGATGATCATAGTTTTGGTGATATTTTATCAAGAGTAACTAATGATGTTGATACTATTAACATGTCACTTCATAATAGTTTAGGAACTCTTGTATCTAGTTTATCATTATTTATAGGTTCTATAATTATGATGTTTAAAACTAATTATATAATGGCTATTACTGGTATGTTATCATCATTAATTGGATTTGCATTTATGAGTAAAATAATTAAAAGATCACAAAAATATTTTATTAAAAGACAAGTAGAACTTGGTAAATTAAATGGACATATAGAAGAAATATATTCATCACATAATGTAGTTAAAGTTTATAATGGAAGCAGGGAAGCAAGAGAAAAATTTGAAGAATATAATGATAGTGTTTATAACTGTAATAAAATGAGTCAATTTTTATCTGGCCTTATGCAACCTATGATGGGATTTATTGGTAACTTTGGATATGTATGTGTATGTATAGTTGGTGCTATACTTGTTATAAATAATAAAATATCATATGGTGTTATAGTTGCATTCATAATGTATGTAAGATTGTTTACAGGACCCTTATCACAAATAGCACAAAGTCTTACTAATTTACAATCAGCTACTGCTGCTAGTGAAAGAGTATTTGAATTTATTGAATCTCCTGAAATGTCTAGTGAAGAAGGTCTCACTAAAAAACTTGATAAAAATACCGTTAAAGGAAGTATAGAATTTGAACATGTTAAATTTGGATATAATGATGATAAAATAATTATTAAAGACTTTAATTGTAAAGTAAAACCTGGACAAAAAATAGCAATAGTAGGTCCTACTGGAGCAGGTAAAACAACTATAGTTAACTTACTTATGAAATTCTATGAAATAAATAGTGGAGATATTAAAATAGATGGAGTATCTATAAATGAATTAACAAGAGAAAACATACATGAATTATTTATAATGGTACTTCAAGATACTTGGCTATTTAATGGAACTATTAGAGAAAACATTAAATTTAATAAAAATAGAGTAAAAGATTCTAAAGTATGGGAAGCTTTGAAAGTAGTTGGAATTGATCACTTTGTTAAAACACTTCCAAATGGACTTGATTATAAAATTGAAGATAATGAGTCAATATCAGCAGGTCAAAAACAACTTTTAACTATTGCAAGAGGTATGATTGAAAATGCTCCATTCTTAATTTTAGATGAAGCAACATCATCAGTTGATACAAGAACTGAGGAATTAGTTCAAACCGCGATGGATAAATTAACTGAAAAAAGAACGGCATTTATAATTGCACATAGACTATCAACTATTAAAAATGCAGACTTAATATTAGTTATGAAAGATGGAAATATAGTAGAACAAGGAAGTCACGAAGAATTATTAAAACAAAATGGATTTTATGCAGAACTTTATAATTCACAATTTCAAAATTAGTGTCTTAAAGGGCACTTTTTTTAATTGAAAAAAACTTCTATTTATGATAAATTATTATTAGGATAAAGAGGTGCATTAAATGCAAGAAGAAGTAGAAAAAACAAATTATCATACAATTGAATTTTTAGATGTTAATGGAATAGATGCAGTATCTGGAATAGATATTATTGGAGATGAGAAAACATATGAGAGTATGTTAAAAGAATTTTATTCTAATTTAAAAAAAAGATTTAATAAAATAATTGAAGATAAAGCTACAAATAATTTAGATGATTATTTAAAAGAAACAAGTTTACTTAAAAAAGATTGCAACTATTATGGACTAAATAAATTATATGAACTTTCTAAAGATCAAGAAATAAATGCAAAACTTTATAATTATAAATTTTTAAATGAACATTTTAGAGAATATCAAGATGAAATAGTAAGAGTAATTGCTGTATTAGAAAAATATTTTGAATAAAATATTATATTGGAAGTATGTAATAAAAATTATATACTTTTTTGTTCCTTGACACTATAGTATCTTTTCTATTATAATTAATTTAAGAATAGGATAAAAAATATGAAAGAAAAATATATTAAATTTTTAAAAAAGAATGTAGTAGTTTTAGTAATATTACTTATTGTAGTATGTTTTTCATTTGGAATATCATATTCTAATTTTATATATAATTCAAATAACCACAGAGCTGTAGAAATGCATATAGATAAATTAAATTATAGTATTAAAATAAATAATACTAATACTAATGAAATAACAGTTTCACCTGGAAATAGTTTAATTGAATTAGAAATAGAATCATTAAATAAAATTAATACATTTTATAAATTATTTTATTTAGAAAATACTAATTTGAATTTATATATTTATGAAAATAATACGGATGGTACGATAGATGGAAATAGTAAAATTAAAATAAAATTATTTATATCTAATAATTCAAGTGATTCAATAAATTGTAAATTTTTAGTTGTAGGTGGTTATATTAATAATACATTAGATGATATAAAAACACCACTTAATTATAAAGAAATTAAAGATAAAATATCTGTTGGTGATTATTTTGAATATAAAATAGATGAAAATAAAAAATATAATTTACAAAAAGAATTTACACAAAATAACAGTGATTTAGAATTATCAGCAATAAAAACAAATTATAGAATCTTAAATATTAATAATGATGGAACTATTGATTTAATTGCTGAAGAAGCAATTTTACTATCAAATAATATGTTACTTGGAGGATCTAATGGATATAATAATGCTGTATATATTTTAAATGATATTTGTAATTCATTGTATTCTACAAAATATAGTACTAATGCTAGAAATTTAAATTTAGATGATATTCATAAATATACTACTACTAAACTAATAGAATATAATGATAATATTAAAACATATAATATGGATAGTATATATATTCCAACTATATATGAAGATGAAAAAAATAGTATTATAAATAATATTCATACAAATGGTGTACTTCTTAATAGTGAAGGTAATAATTATATAACTTCAAATTTTAAAATAGTAAATTCTATAACATTACATGAAACAAATAATATAAATAAAATTACTAAAAATAATTTTATAAATGACATTTATTATGAATTATTTATAGAAAAAAATAATAAATATTATAGTCCATATTATTTATCTACAAGACATATTGATGCAACAGATGAAAGTGCTATATTTGGAATACTTAGTATAAATAATAATGAAATTAATAATTCAAAACTACATGATATTTATAATAATACATATAAAAGTAGTTTATATATAAGACCAGTAATTACTATAAGTAATAATGTAAATATATATTTTGATGAATATTGGAAATTAAATAAAGAATAACGGCTGTTATTCTTTATTTTCTTGATTATAAATTATTAAATGATGTTGACTTCTAGTACAAGCTACATAATATAAATATCTTTCATCATAAGTATATTTATTATTTTTATCTGTATAAATGATACTAGCATCAAATTCTAATCCTTTAGCCATATAAGATGGTATTACAACAAGTTTTCTTGAGAATTTTTTTGAGTTATTTCTAATAAGTACTAAGTCTTTAAAATCATAAACTAGTAATTTATAAATATTAGTAGCTTCAGAATCATTTTTAGTAATTATAGCAATACTTTTATTATCTTTCATTAAAGTATTTATATCATTTGTAAGTTGTTCTTTTAAATTATCTTCATTTCTAAATATTACAGGTATGTGTGTGTCTCTTCTAATTGCGGATACTAAATTCAAACCTAATATTTTATTTGTATGTTCAATTATTTCTGGACTAGATCTATATGTTTTATTAAGTTCAATATAATTTACTGAATCATTAAATACCATTTTTAAATCTTCAAGTGATTTATATTGATAATAAGGATTTATTGTTTGATTAATATCTCCAAGGATTGTAAATTTACTTTTCTTAAGTATTTTCTTAAGAAGAATATATTGAAGTACATTATAATCTTGTGCTTCATCTATAATTGTTTGTTCTATTGTATAATCATTTCCTAAAAACATAAGTAAGCTTTTCATATATACAAATAAACAAGCATCTTCAAATGATATATTTTTATCATTTAATTTATTTAAATAAGAATCAGGTATTTCTTTTTGATATGCAGTTTTAAATTCACTACTTTTATAGAAATTTTTATATATTTCTTTTGGATCTGTTGAAATATTTAATATTTCTTTTAACCATTTTTTAATTTGCTTTGCTTTTGACTTATTACCTCTAAATTCCATTTCAGATATTTTTAATGATATTTCTTCTAATCTTTCAAATAGTGGAAGAGAAGAGTATCTTTCTTTTAAATAATAATTTAATTTACTTTTTTCAATATATAAGTCTCTATTAAATATTTCATTTGTAAAGTTCGCTTTATTTACATAATTTTTAATGTATTCTTCCATTACGGTAATTATTTCATTTGATTGTTTAAATTTAATTAAATCAATATAAGCTTCTTCATATTTATAATATCTTTCTATAAATGATGTAAATGATTCAATTGATTTATATTCAGTGATATATGTTTCTAAAAAATCACTAAATGTTGTTTCTTTTGTATTTTCTTCTCCAAGTTCTGGAAGTACATTTGATATGTATTCACTAAATACTTGGTTTGGTGCAAATATCAAAACTTTATCACTTGTTAAATTTTTAATTTTATATAGTAGAAATGCAATTCTATGAAGTGCTACTGATGTTTTACCAGAACCAGCAATTCCTTGAACTATTAAATTTTTATCTTTAACATTTCTAATAATTGCATTTTGTTCTGTTTGAATTGTATTAACTATATTTTTCATATATTCATCAGTTTTATTTGCAAGTACTTCTTGTAACATTTCATCTTGAACATTAAGTTTAGAATCAAATACTCTTTTAATTTTCCCATCTTCAATAGTAAATTGTCTTTTATTATGTAAGTATCCTTTAATTATTCCACCAGGAGCTTCATATGAAACTTCCCCTGGTTCATAATCATAAAATACACTTGATATTGGTGCTCTCCAGTCATAAATAATATTTTCATTATTTTCAGTAAGATATGTAAGCCCAATATAAATGTCATCTTTACCTTCATCACTTTCAAAAACTATTTTAGCAAAATAAGGTGAGTTTTGAATCTTATAAAGTTTCATATAATATTTTGCTTTTACTTCAAGATCTTCAATCTCCTTGTTATTATTTGACATAATAGTTTTCATTTCAGTAGGGTCTAGTTCACTTCTTGTATCCCAAATAAATTTTTTGAATTCTTGTTGTTTTTCTTCATTATCGTATAAGTCTTGAGCTAGAGTAGAAATTTGATTTCTCAAAAGATTGATTGTTAATTCTAGATGCTTTTTTTCTTTTTTTAATTCTTCTTCACTTAAATTCATTATTCCTCCTATAAATTAAGTGTATATTAGCAATAAAATTAACGGTCTAAAAGACATATTATCAAATATGTAATAATTTGTCAATCAATTTTATTTGATTTAATACAAATTTATTATTATAATCTAATTATAGGGAAGTGCGGATATGAAAGAACAAAATAAATTTTTTAGTATTGAAAATATATTATTGATAGTATTTGCATTAATGTCTTTTTCTATTGGTATATGGACTAATTATAGAAGTATGTGGCTTGAGAGTATAAATTTTAATGTACAAAGTATAAGTAGAATTTTATCAGTTGCATTAATTTGTAGTTCTATAATAGCTTTTATTATTAGTTTATTTTCATCTAAAATTAAAGTTAAAAATGTAATTGTATTATCAATGATTATTAGAATAATTTCATTTATTTTACTATTAAGTATAAAAAATGAATTTATAATTAAAACGAGTATGTTACTTACTATTATGTGTGAAGTTATATTTACAATATCTTTTTTTCCATTACTTTCAAATGTAAATAAAAGTGATAAAATTTATAAAAAGAAAACAGTAGTAGAATATTTTTCAAAAGATGCTGGAATTATTATTTGTGGTTTATTGATTGGAATTAGCTTTGGTAAATATGTTTTTGATTATAATGGTTGTTTAATAATCTCTTTAATTTCAACAATAATTTCTTGTATACTTTTATTATTTATGAGGGATATAGAAAAAACACAAGAAAAATTAACTTTAAAAAGTTCATTTAAAAAAATATTTACATCTAAAATAAATAATATATTTTTATTAAATCAATTAATTATTAATATTTCTTATGGAATAGTATTTGATTTAGTAATATTACTTTTAACAAGTTATGTTAATCTTAATGTAACAATTGCATCTATATTTATAATTATTTCAAATTTACTTGGTAGTATACTTTCATCTATATTTAATAAATTTAGCAATAAATTATCAGGGTATATAAGTACAATTATTAAGTTTGGTACTAGAAGTATAGGATATTTACTTGCGGTTTTATTAAATAACAATATTGGTTTTATAATAGCTATAGTACTTGCTCATGTAACTTCTAGAATATTAGAAGATAAAGTAACTGGAGTATACCAAAGAACCGTAGATAATGATAGTCAATTCTTATTTGAAAATATAAGATACTTTATATCTAGTGTAGGGGAAGGTATTGGAACTTTTCTTGCAGGTATTCTTTTACTTGGTTCATTTAAAGTGTTATTTTTAGGTGCATTTATTGTAACTTTAATTCAAACTTTAATACAATTATATTTAGAAAAGATTAATAATAAAAGGTCTATCTAGGATAATAAATTTATAGACATTTTATTATTAATTTGATAAAATATCTATAGTATAATTAGGAGGAATTTATGGAAGAATTTAATAATAAATTAGAAGTTTATATAGATAATAATGTTAAAGCTACAGTTAATGTACTTGATATTATTGAATCAAAAGTATATGGTAAAACATTTATTATTTATACAGTTAATAATGATAATGAAACTGTTTTTGCTTCAATTTTGAATGAAAGTGAAAATAGTTATACTTTCGAAGAAATAAAAAATAAAGATGAAATTGATTATATTAATTCTGAAATTGATAGAGTCGTAAGTGAATTAGAGGTTGAGTAGTTATGAATAATACAATAATAACTATAAGTGAACTTAAGAAAAAAACAGATATTATATCTAAAGAATTAGAAATATATACAAATGTACTAAATAATATAAATAAATTAAATAAAAAAGATTATAATAATTTTAAAAATTCTAGTACTTTGAAAAATTTAAAAAATAAGACAATTGATATAATAACTTTAGATAATATTGATAAAAGAGATATATCTTCTTATTTAAAATTTATGATTTCTCTTAATGAATTATATGAAAAAATATATGTAACACAAAAAATAAAAAAGGAAGTAATAAAAAAAGAAGAAGAAAGAAGAAAAAGAGAAGAGATACAAAAAAATACTCAAAATGCATCTCAAATGCAAACTAATTCTGGAATAACTCAAACAGCAGTTTCAACACAAAATAGTTCTGTACAACCATCAACTCCTACACAAGCAGTAAAACAAACTCCACCTATACAACCTGCTTCTGTAGAAAACTCTCTTAATTATTATATAAAAGAAGGTAAACTACCAGATAATATTACTAAAAATGAATGGTTAGATATTTTTAAGAAAAATAATATTAATATAACAGATTTTAATTCTCCATTAAGTCCTAGTTTATTTAATAGACTATATTTTTCAAAAGATGTACTAGATGCTTTTGAAAAAAAGAATATTCATAATCAACTTAATGAAAGTTTAGAAACATATAAATCTATTCTAAAAGACTATAAAGTTGTATCAAATAAACTTAATGGATTAAAAGAACAGTCATATATTGGTGATACTGTAAGTGAAATAGAAAAAAATAAAGATGAATATGAAAAAAATATGAAAGATATAGATTTAGATAGTTTTGATGATGTTAGAATTAAATCTAATCAAAGAAAAATGGATAAAATAGATTTACAATTGCAACAAAAATATAAAACTTTAGAAGAAAAAAAATCACAACTAACTCAGGCAAGCTATAGTAACTTTAAAGGTACAATAAATAAAAGAATAGATCGCTTGGAAAAACAAATTCAAAAATTACAAGAAAAACAAGGATATATGTATAACAAACAAACAGCTATTATTAATAAAAATAATGCAAAATATATAGATAAAGTTACTAAAAAACAACAGAAATATATTAATAAACAACAAAAAGATAATGAATATGCTGATAAAATGTTAGATGTTGAATATGATAAGCGAGATTTTGAAAATAGAAAAAGTCAAACAAACAGTAAAGTTAAAACTATTTATTTAAATAGTAGGCTTGGTCTATTAAGAGTTAAAAGAGGAGCTTGCTCTTTGCCTAATCAAATACATAGAAAAGTTTCTGTAATAAATGAAAAGATAAATGCTGAAATCGGAACAAATTATAGTATGTATTCAAGATAAAAGACAAATTCAATTGAATTTGCCTTTTTTATATGCCAAGTATACCAACTGCAGTTTTAAAATATATAAATAAAGATATTGCATCAACAATAGTAGTAATAAATGGGCTTGCCATAACAGCTGGATCAAATCCAATCTTTTTAGCTATTATTGGAAGAGTACAACCAATGATTTTAGCAACACATACAGTAAGAATTAAAGTTAAACAGACTACAACCGCGATAGTAGTACTAACTTTATCAATAACTAATAATTTAATAAAGTTTGCAATAGCAAGAGTTACACCTACAATTAAAGATACTCTTAATTCTTTAAATATAACTTTAAAAATATCTTTAAATTCAATATCATTTAATGATAGTCCTCTTATAATAGTAGCACTTGCTTGACCACCAGCATTACCACCAGTATCCATAATCATTGGAATAAATGATGTAAGAATTACCATACTTGCAAGTGAAGTTTCATAATGACTTATTATTTTACCTGTAACCGTAGCTGAAATCATTAAAAGAAGTAACCATGGAATTCTACTTTTATAAATATCAAATATAGATAATTTTAGATATGATTTTTCAGTTGGTACAATAGCGGCCATTTTTTCAATATCTTCTGTGGTTTCTTCTTCAATAATATCAATTACATCATCAATAGTAATAATTCCAACTAATTTATTTTCACTATCAACTACAGGAACACTTGTTAAATCATAATCTTTTATTATTTTAGCAACTTCTTCTTGATCCATAAGAGTATTTACTGAAATGATATCATTATCCATTATATCTTTTATACTCATATCTTCATTATTAATAACTAAATCTTTTAATTTAACACTACCAATTAATTTTCTTCTTTTATCAGTAACAAAACATATATTAATTGTTTCTTTCTCATCATATTCACGTCTTATCTTTTTAATAGCATCTCTTATAGTTATATATTCTTTAAAATCAAGATATTCTACAGTCATAATACTACCAGCAGAATTATCAGGATACTTAAGTAATTGATTTATATTTCTTCTAGTATCACTATCGACTTTATTTAGTAATTTATTTACAACATTCGCGGGCATTTCATCAATTAAATCAGTAGCATCATCTGCTGACATATCATTAATAATATCAACTGCTTCCATATCACTTAGTGATGTAATGATGCTTGTTTGTGTATCTGTTTCTAAATTAGAAAATACGACTGCTGCTACTTCTTTTTTTAATAATCTAAATATTTTAATTGCTTCCTTTTTAGATAAATTTTCTAAAATATCAGCAATATCATGCTCATTCATTTCAATTAATAATTCTTTTATTTTTGAATATTTCTTTTCTTCAATTAAATCTTCTATTTTTTCTAACATTTTTACACCACCTTTTTCTTAAATCTAATAAATTATACTATATTTTAATTAAAAAGTGTAAAAAAAAATAAAAATAGTGTAAATAATTAAATATTTCTTGTATAATAATAGTGAATTTGAAGGAGAGTACTTATGAAAAATGATATTCCAACTCATGTAGCTATTATAATGGATGGAAATGGAAGATGGGCTACAAGAAGAGGACTTAAAAGAAGTGAAGGACATTATGCTGGATATAAAACACTTAAAAAAACAGCACTTCATATATTAGATAAGGGTGTTAAATATTTATCCGTATTTGCATTTTCTACTGAAAACTTTAAAAGAAGTAAAGAAGAAGTAGATTATTTAATGAATTTATTTGTAACAGCATTTAAAAGCGATCAAAATTTCTTTATTAAAAATGATATAAAAGTAGTATTTTCAGGTAGAAAAGAGCCACTTAGTGATGAAGTTTATAATGTAATGAAAGAAATAGAAAACGAGACTAGTAATTGTAAAAAAACCGTATTTAATGTATGTTTAAATTATGGTGGACAAGCAGAAATAGTTGATACTACTAAGAAAATAGTGGATCTTGTAGAAGAAGGTAAGTTAGATATAAATTCACTTGATACTGAAAACTATTACCATTATTTATATAATGATTTACCACCAGTAGATTTATTAATTAGAACTAGTGGAGAAATTAGAATTAGTAATTTTATGTTATATAGTATTAGTTATGCTGAAATATATTTTACGACTACTTGTTTTCCAGATTTTGATGAAGAAGAATTTGATAAAGCTCTTCTAGACTATCAAAATAGAAATATTACAAAAGGTACCGTAAAATAAATTATTAATTTGTGATATACTTATATTAATATTTAAAGGAGTGTTTATGAAAAGAATATTAACTGGTTTAAAACCAACAGGTGACTTAACACTTGGTAATTATATTGGATCAATTAGTCAAATGGTTAAATTACAAGATGAATATGAATCTTTTGTATTTGTTGCTGATTTACATGCTTTAACTACATATCAAGATCCAAATGAATTAAAACAAAGAATTCGCAAATTTATAGCTATGTATATTGCTTGTGGAATAGATCCTAAAAAGAATACTATTTATATTCAATCAGAAAATGAATATTTAGGTGATATTTCATATTTACTTGAATGTAGTACAACTTATGGAGAAGCATCTAGAATGATACAATTTAAAGAAAAAAGTAAACAAACCGCTAATTTTTCAGTTGGTCTTCTTACATATCCAATATTAATGGCTGCTGATATTTTATATTGTGATGCTGATTTAGTACCAGTTGGAATAGATCAAAAACAACATGTAGAACTTGCAAGAAATATAGCAGAAAGATTTAATAATAAATATGGTGAAACTTTTAAATTACCAGAGCCATTCATAAACTTAAATGGACAAAAAATAAATGATTTAAAAAATCCATTAAAGAAAATGAGTAAATCAGAAGAAAATCCAGGTGGAGTAATTAGTTTATTTGATACTGTAGATGCCGTTAAATCTAAAATAAAAAAAGCTACAACAGATAGCTTAAATAATATTCATTATGATAAAGAGATTCAACCAGGAATTTCTAACTTATTAAATATAGCGGCTATTTTAGATAATACTACTATAGAAGAATTAGAAAATAGATTTAAAGGAAAAGGTTATGGTGAATTTAAATCTTATGTTGCTGATGTAGTAGCTAATTTTATAGAAAAAATACAAACTAAATATAATGAAATTATAAATAGTAAAGAATTAGATGAAATACTTGATGAAGGTATTAAAAAATCAAGAAGTCTTGCACATGAAAAGTATGAATTTATGAAAGAAAAGATGGGGCTTTCAAGATAATTAAAAAAACATTTGAAAAATGAAAATCAAATGTTTTTATTTTTCCCTTAATTCTAAATATACTATTAAACCTAGTAGTATATCTTTTATTTCTTTATTAATTTGAAGAAAATTAATTTCTCTTTTAGCTAAAGTAAACATATCATTCATTTTATCATTAGCATATTTTAGTGAACCAGATTCTTCAATGATTTTTTGTACTTTTACCGCAGTATCTTCTGTTAATTCTTTTTTACCATAATATTTTAGTAATTCATTTAAATATTCTTTTTTATTAATTTTAATATAAGAATAAAGTATTGTTTGTTTAAATTCTTCAATATCACTAAATACTGGTTTTCCAAGTATTTCATTACTACTATAAATACCTAAAATATCATCTTTTATTTGAAAAGCAATACCAACATTCTCTAAAATATTTTCCATTTCTTTAATTTCATCATCTCTTGAGTTAGATAGTATCATTCCCATAACAAATGGACCGACTATAGAGTAGTGTGCCGTTTTCAATTTATATATTTCCATTATATCTTCTTCTTTTAATACCCGTTTTTTATCATACTCTTCAACAAAAGGTAAATAAACATCAAGTATTTCACCTTTAATAGTATTAATAACAATATTATTATAATAAGAAAATAATTTATTAAAGTTTTTATTATCTTTATAATTATTTAGTATATATTCATTTACGAAGTAAAATCCTAAGTCACCAATACAAAGAGCTAAATTATTATGAATATTATCATTAGAGTTAAAACACTCAAATTCTTTTTTATAGCTATATGAAATAGTTTCTTTTCCTCTTCTAAAACAAGAGTTATCAATAATATCATCATGTATTAATATAGAAGTTTGAAATGCTTCATAAGAAGAAGCGAGTTTAAGTGCATAATCACTATCTTTATTTAACTTATATCCAAGATCAATAAGTATTGCTCTTAAATATTTACCACCACTATTCATATTAATAAATTTTTGAATAGCCTCAGTTATAATTTTATTATCTTTTGATTTGATAAATTCATTAAAATTATTTATTTCTTCTTCTATATCTTTAATTCTATCTTTATAATAAATATAAAATTCTAATAAATGAGCACAATCATACATAATATTTCTAGAAATATTTTCTTCCATAGAAAATCCTATTTTTTCTTCATTAGTGAATTTTTCAGCTTTAATACCTTTATAAAATTCATTTATATCTTTATATAAATATACTTTAGTATTTAAAGAACATTTTTGTACTAATTTATTAGTATAATTACTACTTCCTAATATAATTAATTTATCTACATATTCAGATAAATTAATAGTATCTTTTTCTATATTATTTTGTCTTTCATAAATAGAATTATCTATTTCATAATCAATTTTATTTTCATTTAAATATTTTTGTAATTCATTTAATAATTCAACTGATGTATATAAAGAATAAAATATAAAATAATTATTTTTATTTATTAACTTAAAATCACTAATGTTATCAATAATTAATGCTTTTTTATTACACCAAGTATTATAATTAATTACTTCTTTTGAGTTTTTATCTCCAACTATAATAATATTAAATTTTTGATTATATTTTTCTAATATAGTTTTACTAGTATTAGATATATCAAATGAACATGATTCATAATAAATGATTTTATTTTTGTTTAAATAATCATAAGTATTTTTACTTTCACCATAATAGTTTAAAACAACTATATCATTTTCTTTTAATTTTTTATAATCATTTATTACTTTAATATTTGTATTTTTAAATAAGTCTTTAAAATTTGTATCATCATTTAACATATAAATAGTTTTATCACTAAACTCTTTACTAAGAGATATTGATATATCTATTTGTCTATTTATACAATCATCTATTCCATAAGATTTTGAGTAATATATCATAATTCACCTCTAATAAAATTGTATCATGTATAATTTAATAAGTAAATTAAAGAAAAATATTTAATTATTTTATTTATGATAAATTCTCTACAATTTATTAATATTTTTAAGTATCTTATAATAGATAAATAATTTTATCTAAAATATTAATATTGGAGATGATTTAATGAAAAGAGGTATAGATGTTTCAGCATATCAAGGAAGAATTGATTGGGAAAAAGTTAAACCTTATATAGATTTTGCTATTATAAGATGTGGTTTTGGTAATAATTTATATAGTCAAGATGATGTTTATTTTGAAAGAAATGCAAGATTATGTGAAGAGTTAAAAATACCATATGGAGTATATTTATTTAGTGATGCTACTACATTAGATGATGCTAGAAGTGAAGTTAATCATACACTAAGACTTATTAAAGATAAAAAGTTAGAGTATCCAGTTTTTCTAGATGTAGAAAGTAGAAAACAAATGGCACTTAGAAAAGATAAATTAATTGAAATAGTTAAATATTATTGTGATGAAATGGAAAAGAATGGGTATTATGTTGGTATTTATTCAAGTTTAAATAGATTTAGAAGTAATTTAGATTCAAGAGAGCTTGATCCTTATGATAAATGGGTAGCATATTGGGCAGATAAATTTGATGTTGATATTACCGCTGGAATGTGGCAAAATACATCATATGATGAAATTAGTGGAATAGATGGAAGAGTAGATGGAGATGTTGCTTTTTATGATTATCCTAAAATTATAAGGGATAAAGGACTTAATCATTTAGATAATTATAAATATAAAGTAGGAGACACTATCTATGTTTCAGGTGATATTTATGATACTAGTAGTGCTGATAATATAAAAACTAATGTATGTGATAAAAAGTCAAGAATTGAAGAAATCATAAGAGGTGCAAAAGCTCCATATAGAATATGTGAAGGTTATGTAAAAGAAGAAAGTATATATAGAAAAGAAAATTAATTAATAGTGACTATTAGCAAAAAAGTTAATAGTCATTTTAGTTTAATCTTATTGTTATATTATCAATTTTTTGATAAAATATTTATAAGGAAGTGAAGAGTATGTCAAATGATGAGACAACTATAGTAGATACTAAATCAATAATAGATGAAAATATAAAAGGTACATTATTAAGTATAAGTGAAGATTTAAAAGAAAGAGGATATGACCCTCATAAACAAATTGTAGCTTATTTAATTAGTGGGGATCCTGGTTATATATCAAATTATAAAGAATGTAGAAATAGAATTCTTAAATTTAAAAGGGAAGATATACTAGAAGTAATGCTAGTAAGTTTTATTGACTAATGGTATATTTAGGTCTTGATTTAGGAAGTAAAACACTAGGCCTTGCTCTTAGTGATAAAACATCTACTATAGCAACAAGTCTAGATATAATTAGATATACTAACTATGAAGATTTATTTAATCAATTAGATTTAGTTGTTTATAATAGAAAAATAGATGCATTTGTACTTGGAAATCCTTTAAATTTAGATGGTAGTTTATCTACAAGAAGTATTGAAACTTTAGAATTTAAAAAAATGTTAGAAGAAAGATATAAAAATAAAGCCGTAATTCTTCAAGATGAAAGACTATCTACTGTAGAAGCAGAAAAATTATTAATAAGTAATAATACTAATAGAAAAAATAGAAAAAAAGTAATTGATAAAGTAGCAGCAACTATTATATTACAAGCATATTTAGATAGGAGGACACATGAAAGATAATTATTTAACTCTTAAAGATAAAAAGGGAAATAAAAAAGAATATAGAATTCTTCTAAATATTGAGTGTGATAATGATATAAATTTCGTTATATATACAGATGATAAAAAGACTAAAGATGGTGATATTACCGCATATGCTAGTAGTTATGTTATAAGTGAAAAAGGTAATATGACTAAATTAAAAGAAGTTAAAAATAAAGATGAAATAGATTTTATAAAAAAAATATTAGAATCATTAGAAACTAAATAGTACTATTGGAGGTAAAAATGGAAAAAAAGGTGTTTAATGTTAAAAAGTTTATAATATTTATTGTAGTAGTGATATTAGTAATACTATTAATGATAGGAAGTGTTATTGGTACTTATTTTTATATGCTAACTTCACCTTCTAAAAGTAGTGAAGAAGTAACTATAAATATAAGTGAAGGACAAACTTATAGTACAATATCTAGTATGTTAAAAGAAAAAGGACTTATTAGAAATGAGCTTGCATATAAAGTATATCTAAAATTACATGAAGTCGGTAATTTAGAACATGGAGACTATATACTTAAGAAAAATTATACCGTAGAAGAATTAATAAAACAATTAGAAAAAGGTAGTGTAACTTTAGCTTCAACTAAAAGAGTAACTTTTGTAGAAGGTAAAAATATGAGATACATTATCAAAACAATAACTGATAATTTTGATATTACTGAAGAAGATATATTAAATAAATTAAAAGATGAAAGTTATTTAGATGAATTAATTAATGATTATTGGTTTTTAACAGATGATATTAAAAAGAAAGGTATATATTATAGTTTAGAAGGATATTTATTTCCAGATACATATGACTTTTATTCTACTGCTGATATAGATGATATATTTAGAAAAATGCTTGATAATATGGAAAATAAACTAGCAGATTATAAAGATGCCGTAGAAAAAAGTGATTATAGTATACATGAAATGCTAACTCTTGCATCTATTATTGAATTAGAAGCAGGTAATGCAGATGATAGAAAAGGAGTAGCCGGAGTATTTTATAATAGACTTAAAAATAATTGGTCACTTGGTAGTGATGTAACTACATATTATGCAGAAAAAATAGATAATTATTTAAGAGACTTAAAGAAAAGTGAATTAAATGATTGTAATGATTATAATACAAGAAGTTCATGTATGGCAGGAAAACTTCCAATAGGGCCAATATGTAATCCAAGTATTAATTCAATCATTGCAGCAATTGAGCCAACAAAACACAACTATTATTATTTTGTAGCAGATAAAAATGGTAAAACATATTTTAATAAAACTGATAGTGAACATACAAGTACAGTAAATAAATTAAAAAGAGAAGGATTATGGATAGAATACGAGAGCTAATTAATGATATAAAAACTTATGGAAATGAAAATAATGTTCCAATTATGAGTGAAGATACTATTAATACAATAATAAACATAATAAATGAAAATAATATAGAAAGCATATTAGAAATAGGTACAGCTATTGCTTACTCTACAATATGCTTTGCAAATAATAATAGAGTTAAAAATATAACTAGTATTGAAAGAGATGATAATAGATATTTATTAGCCGCAAATAATGTTAAATTATCAAATCTTTCAAATATTAAATTAATTCATGATGCCGCTGAAAACATTAATATAAAAGATAAATTTGATTTAGTTATTATTGATGCAGCTAAATCACAAAATCTAAAATTCTTTAATAAATTTAAAGAAAACTTAAATTCAAATGGTATTATCATAATAGATAATTTATCTTTTCATGGATATGTTGGTAAAAGTAGTGAAATTAAAAGTAGAAATTTAAGACAAATGGTAAGAAAAATAGAAAAATTTATTGATTTTTTAAATAATAATCAAGAATTTGTCGTAACATATATAGAAGTAGGAGATAGATTAGGAGTATGCAAGAGAAAAAATATTTAATTATTCCAAATGATAAAGATTTTAAATTATACGAAAATTTTAATTTAAATACTTTTATTTTGCCTTTAAAAGATTATTCAATTGGATATGCCGTATATTTTGATATAGATGAAATAAATAATTTATCTTCTAATTATGAAATATATGTAATTATGAATAAATTTTTACATTTAAATATTTATGAGTTTAAAAAAATATATGAAAAATTTAATAAAAATATTAAGTTTATTATAGAAGATATAGGACTTTTAAATATAATAGATAAAGATAGATTAGTTTTATATGAAAATCATATTTTATCTAATTATAAAGCTGTTAATTTTTTATATGATTTAGATATTAAAAATGTAGTTATTAATAATGATTTAATGATTGATGAAATAAAAGATATTAAAAATAACACTAAGAGTAATTTATACTATTTTTATACGGCTAAAAATATACTTATGTATTCAAGAAGACATTTAGTATCTAACTTTAATAAGTATTTTAATATAGATAATGATAATAATAAATATGATATTAAAGAAATAGTTAGTAAAAAAACACTTGAAGTAAAAGAAGAAAATGATGGAAGTATAGTAAGATATAATAGAATATTTTGTGCGGCTAAATATTTAAATGAATTATCTAATTTAAATTTAATAATAGATTTTACTGATATAAATGATATATCTAAAAAAATAATATTAGATAGTTTAAATGATGAAAATCTATGTAACTTAATAGATAGTGACTATTATTTCTTAGAGCATGATATTAAATATAAGGTAGGTGATTTATAATGAAATATGAATTATTATTACCTGCTGGGGATTTAAATAGACTTAAATTTGCATGTATGTATGGAGCTGATGCTGTATATATTGGTGGATATAATTATAGCTTAAGAGCAAATGCTAATAATTTTAGTTTAGATGAAATAAAAGAAGCCGTAGAATTTGCTCATAGATTAAATAAAAAAGTATTCGTTACAGTAAACATGATTTTTCATAATGTTGATTTAGAAAATTTAGATAATTATTTAAAAGAATTAGATAGTATTAATATAGATTCATTTATAGTAAGTGATTTTGCTGTAATAGAAGCAATTAAAAGATTAAAATTAAAAACACCATTTTTTATATCTACTCAAAAATCAATTACTAATTTAGCCGCAGTTAAATTTTATAAAAGTTTAGGTGCTTATAGAGTAGTTCTAGCTCGTGAATGTTCAAGAGAAGATATTAAAAATATAAAAGATAATATAGATACTGAAGTAGAGGTATTTATACATGGAGCTATGTGCACAAGCTATAGTGGAAGATGTGTTATGTCAAATTATGTAACACTTAGAGACTCTAATAGAGGTGGATGTTCACAAGTATGTAGATTTACATTTGATAATAATACTAATCATGATTATACGATTTCTTCTAAAGACTTAAATATGATAGATTATATAAGTGATATGATGGATTTAAAAATAGAATCATATAAAATAGAAGGTAGAATGAAAAGCCTATATTATATAGCAACAGTAGCAAATGCATATAGAACTATAATGGATAAAAAAATAAATAATACACTAACTCTTGATGATATTGCTTATTATAAAAAAGTATTAAATAGAGTTTCAAACCGCGAAAATATAAGTCAATTTTATAATGGAAATCCAGGTGTTGATGGTCAATATTTCACAGGAAGAGAAGAAGTAAGTAATAAAGACTTTTTAGGACTAGTTTTATCTTATAATGAAGAAACTCAAGAAGCAGTAGTTGAACAGAGGAATAAATTTACCGTAGGCGATATTATTGAAGTTTTTGGACCTAATACTATGGTACAAAAATTTAAAATTGAATATATTATAAATAGTGATAATGAAAGTGTTGATTCTGCCTGTCATGCACAGGAAATTGTTAAAGTGAAAATACCATTTAAGGTATGTGAAAATGATATCTTAAGAGTACAAATATCTTGACAAAATAGTGATTTAGTAGTATCATTTTTTGGTAATGAGAAAGAGGTGGCTTAAAGCACATGAAAAAGAAAGAAATATTTTTAACAAGTGAAGGGTATTTAGAACTTGAAAATGAACTTCATTATTTAAAAACAACTAAAAGAGAAGAAGTTACACAAACCCTAAAAGAAGCTAGAGCTCTTGGTGACTTGTCTGAAAATAGTGAATACGAGCAAGCAAGAGAAGATCAAGCTAACTTAGAAAAAAGAATTTTAGAAGTAGAGTATGCACTTGAACATGCAACTGTAATAGATAAAAGTGATAATGATGGAAGAGTTGGAATTGGATGCCAAGTAGAACTTAAGTATGAAGATGATGATGATACTGAAAGTTATAAAATAGTTGGTAGTCAAGAAGCTGATCCATTTAACAATAAAATCTCTAATGAAAGTCCAATTGCAGCAGCAATTATGGGTAAAAAAGTTGGAGATACAGTAGAAGTAGCATCACCAGATGGTGTTTATTCAGTTAAAATAGTAGCAATAGGATAATAAAATATCCTTTTTTGATAACGATTAATTTATAACAAGGGAGGAAATATGAAAAAAAGTTATACATTAAAATTAGAAGGAAAAGAATGGAAAGATTGTTTACATGATGCTTATGACAAAAAGAAAAAAGAAATCAAAATGGATGGGTTTAGAAAAGGTCAAGTACCATATGACATCTATGTTAAAAAAGTAGGAGTAGAAGCATTATTTATGGATGCTATTGACGAGGCTGTAGATATTCTATATGCAAAACTATTAAGTGATAAAGAAACTATTACACCAGCTGCTACACCACAAATTGATATTAAAGATATTTCAAAAGACAAAGTAGAAATAGAATTTACATTAGTTTCAACTCCAGATGTTGAACTTGGTAAATATAAAAATTTAGGAATTAAAAAAGAAACCGTTGAAGTTAGTGATGAAGAAATTGAACATGAACTTGGACATTTAAAAGAACAATTTGCTGAAATGAAAACTTTAGATGATAAAACTAAAATCAAAGAAGGTATGATTGCTGTAATTGATTTTGAAGGATTCTTAGATGATAAAGCATTTAAAGGTGGAAAAGGTGAAGATTATAGTTTAGAAATAGGATCTCATACATTTATTCCAGGATTTGAAGAAGCATTAGTTGGTCTTAAGAAAGGTGATAAAAAGGATGTAAAAGTTACATTCCCAGAAAATTATCATTCAGATGAACTTAGAGGTAAAAGAGTTGTATTTAAAGTTGTCGTAAAAGCCGTAAAAGAAAAAGTATTCCCAGAATTTAATAAAGAATTCTTCGAAGACTTAAATGTTGGTGGAGTAGAAAGTTTAGATGATTTAAAGAAATATATTAAAGAAAACTTAACTCATGAAAAAGAAAGACAACTAGAAGATGATTACTTATTTAAATGTTTAGATAAAGTAGTTGAAAACTCTAAATTTGAAATTCCAGAAGAAATGACTGAAGATGAAGTTAATAGATTAACAAGAGAATTCAGTGAAAAATTACAATATCAAGGATTAAATATTGACGATTATTTAAAATATACTAATTCTAATATGGCCGCATTCAAAAATACTTTAAAACCAGAAGCAAATAGAAGAATTGGTTATAGATTAATGATGGATGCTATTGTACAAAAAGAAAAATTAGAAGTTAGTGATGAAGAACTTGAAAATGGATTAAATGAAACTAGTAAAGAATATGGAATGTCAAGAGAAGATTTTGAAAAAGAAATTGGATCAAAAGAATTATTCAAATATGATTTACTTATGAAAAAAGCAATGAAAGTTGTAACAGGAGAAGATAAATAACTTATGAAAAACTCATAAGTTTTTTAATTTTTTAAAAAAATTTTTATAGAATTTTATCTTTTAATATTTTTTTAAATGTTATATAATAAAAATTATGGAAAGAAAAGATGTAAATTTAAATAATGTTAGTCCGATGATGAGAGAATATCTAAAGACTAAAAGTGAATATGAAGGAATAATATTATTTTATAGATTAGGTGATTTCTATGAAATGTTTTTTGAAGATGCTATTACTGCATCTCATGAATTAGAACTTACATTAACTGGAAAGCAAGCTGGTCTTAAAGAAAAAATTCCAATGTGTGGTGTACCATATCATGCAGTTAATATTTACTTAGAAAAACTAATAGAAAAAGGATATAAAGTAGCTATTTGTGAACAAATGGAGGATCCTAAATTAGCAAAAGGAATAGTTAAAAGAGAAGTAACACAAATAGTAAGTGCTGGTACTATTACAAATACAGATATAGTAAATGAAAAAGACTTTAATTTTATAGCAGGTATTAAAGATTATACTTATGCTTATGTTTTATCATATGCTGATTTATTAAGTGGAAAAGTATATGCTACATATATTAATCATGATGATGAAAATTTAATAAGTCAAATTGTTAATTTAAATATAAAAGAAATTGTAGTTGAAGATAATTTTAATGAAAAATTAATATATAAATTTAAAACAAACTATAATATATATATTTCATATTATAATGAAGATAAAGTATTTGATAAAAATAATGTATTTGATGGAATAGAAGATGAAAAAATAATTAAGACTACTTCTATTGTTTTAAATTATTTAGTCAATGCAATGAAACAAGACTTAAGTCATTTACAACATTTAGAAATAGTTGATAAAAAAATGTTTCTTGAACTTAATAAAGAATGTATAAGAAACCTAGAACTTACTGAAACCATGAGAAATAAAGATAGACAAAATAGTCTACTTGGTTTTATGGATAAGACTAAAACAGCTATGGGAAGTAGACTATTAAAAAGTTATATAATAAGTCCATCTATTGATAAAAAGGAAATTACTAAAAGACATGATTTAGTAGAAAAATTAATTAAAGAATTTATGCTTAAAAGTGAACTTAAGAGTTATCTTTATGAAATATATGATTTAGAAAGACTAACTGGTAAAGTTGCATGTTCTACATTAAATGCAAGAGATATGTTACAACTTAAAAATAGTTTAACCGTATTTCCTGATATTAATAATATATTAGCAGAACTTAATTTAGAGCCTCTTGAAACTTTTGATAAGTTATGTGATTTAATTGAAAGATCTATTAAAGAAAATTCACCAGTTACTCTAAAAGAAGGTAATTTAATTAAAGAAGGCTTTAATGCTGAAATTGATGAATTAAGAAGTATTAAAACTAATGGTAAAGATTTTATATCTAACTTTGAAAGTGAAGAAAGACAAAGAACTAATATTAAAGGGTTAAAAGTTGGATTTAATAAAGTGTTTGGTTATTTTATAGAAGTACCTAAAGGACAAATAATGTATGTTAAAGATGAATTTCAATATGAAAGAAAACAAACATTATCTAATTGTGAAAGATACATAACACCACTTTTAAAAGAAAAAGAAAACATGATATTAAATGCTGAAGATAAACTTAATAATTTAGAATATGAAGTATTTTGTGAAATAAAAGAAGAAATAAAAAAATACATATCTAATTTACAAGTAGTATCTGGTAAGATTGCATATTTAGATGTTATGCAGTCATTTGCAACTATTGCTGAAGAAAATAATTTTATAAAACCTACTATTAATGATAATAATATAGTTGAAATAATAGGTGGAAGACATCCAGTAGTAGAAAGTGTTATTGAAAAAGAATATATTGATAATGATGTAATACTTAATAAAAATACTAATGTATTAATTATTACAGGACCTAATATGAGTGGTAAATCTACATATATGAGGGAAATGGGTATTATTGCTATATTAAATCAAATTGGTTCATTTGTACCTGCTAAGAAATGTAATATTCCAATATTTGATAAAATATTTACAAGAATTGGAGCTAGTGATGATTTAGTAGGTGGAGAGTCTACATTTATGGTAGAAATGAAAGAAAGTGCTTATGCCCTTAAAAATGCAACTCATAATAGTTTAATATTATTTGATGAGTTAGGACGGGGTACTAGTACTTATGATGGTATGTCACTAGCTGGAGCTATAATTGAATATATTGCTACTAATATTAAATGTAAAACATTATTTTCAACTCATTATCATGAACTTATAGCTATGGAAAATAAATTATCTGGTGTTAAAAATGTTCATGTCACTATTGCTGAAGAAGGTGGAGATATTACATTCTTACATAAAGTATTAGATGGAGCTGTTGATAAAAGTTATGGAATAAATGTTGCTAAACTTGCAAATCTTCCAAATACAGTAATAAAAAGAGCAAATGAACTTTTAGAAGAGTTTGAAAATCAAAATAATAAAGTAGAAAGAAAAGCTCAACAATTAGAACTTATATTTGATGAAGATACAAAAGATGAATTAAGAGAATATATTGATACAATTAATCCACTTGAAGTAACTCCAATAGAAGCTATTAATATATTAGATCAAATAAAAAAGAAATCACTTTTATAGGAGGGTTTTATGAATATTAGTAGTGATGAATTAAAGAAATATTTAATTGAAATATTAAGAAATAATAAAGATCAAGATGAAGAAAAATTATCTCAAGATTTAGATGAATTATTTATAAAAATATTTACTAATACTCTTGATACATCTGAAAATGATGAATTAAATGAAATACCAGATGAATTAAAAAATATGATAAAAGAAATGTTTGATAATTCTTCTTCAATTGATTATGCTATTAAAGCAAGAAAAGAAGAAATAGAAATAATTAAAGCTAGTTTTAATGCTACTAAAAAGAATTATAAAACAGCATCATTTTCTAGACATATTAATGTATTTAATTTAAAAATTTTAAAATTAAGTGTTAAATTATATAAATTAAAATTACTATTTCTTCAAGATGAAGGATATAAATTATATCAAGAATATGAAGATAAAATAAAAGAAAGTATAGATGAAATATATAATCTAAAATCATTATTAAAATTAATTAGAATTGCAATTAAAAAACTTGAAAGAATAGATGAAATTTTATGTTTAAAAGAAATAAATGATCTAATTTATTCAATAATAATAAAACAAGGAATAATTTGTGATTATATAGAAAGTTTATCTAGTAAATATGCTATTAGATATGAAGGTATAAATGTATCTTCAAATGATAAATATGAAAAACAATTAGAAGAAGTTGATGATAATATATTAAAATCTATTAAGATGTTAAATTTACATTAATAGAGATTTAAGTTTAAAAAAATAAACGAATATAAAATATGACTTTTTAAAAGCTATAAAAATTTAAAGTAGGTAGGAGTTAATATCAAAACTGATATATTTAAAAAACAATACTTAAATCTCTACTTAACAAATTACACTAATAAGAAAAGTAAGTCAAATTGATAAAATTTAATTTTGACTTATTTTTATTTGTCTAAAATATAATTATTGTATATGAATAATTAAATAATTAAGTATAAAAATATTCTCAAAATTAAAAAATACTGAATTTAAATAATTTTTTCAGTATTTTTAAAATTTAATTTAGCTATTTTATTAAGTTCATTTTTCCCATATTTAGAAACTATTTTTTTAGCTACTTCATTTACACTATCAGATGCACCTTTTAAAATAGTAACACCATATTTTTCTGATAATTTATCCATATTTTCTAAAAATAAATATCTACTTATAACACTAGCAGCAGCTACACTTAAATGTTTACTTTCACCTTTAGTTAAGAATGTTATTTTAGTAACTTTATCTGTAATATTTTCTTGTTTTAAATAACTAAAATAACTTCTTGGACTAGTAAACTGATCAATTATTATTTTATGATAAGGAATACCTTTATTAGATAATTCAAATAAAACTCTATTATGAAGTATAGCTTTTATTTTATTCATATTAAAACCTTTATTTGAAAGTTCATTATATTTAGTATTAGAAAGAGTAAATGTAACATATGGAAGCTTTTTCATAATAATTGGAGCACATCTTCTGATTTTATCATCAGTCATTTTTTTAGAATCCATAATTTTTAAATCTTCAAGTAATTTTCTTGTTTCTTTATTAACAAGTGTAGCAGTTACTATAATAGGTCCAAAATAATCTCCAGTTCCAACTTCATCACTACCAATGGCATCATAATAATAGTATGTTTTATCATCATCTTTTTGTTCTTTTGCCTTTAATTCTTCATCTATATTTCTATTGTTAAAGTGACTTTCTAAATCTTTCCACATATTAGCATCAATATCAGCAGAAATTCCTTGAAACATTACTTTACCGCTTTCATATAAAGTAATTATTGTTCCACCTTCTTCAGCTTGAAAAATAGAGTAAGGAGGCTTTTTATCTCTTCTTAATAAATCATAGTATTCAATCATTTTTTCTTTGATATTATCGCTTACTTTAAATACTATTGTTTTTTGTTTTTCCATACTTTTCACATCCATTTATATTTTATCATGAAAAATGTAAAAAAAATATAATTTTTATTGAATTTGAAAAACATTATGTTATAATTTGTAGTAGAGGTAATATTAATGTTAATGACTTACTATATTAACATGTTTTTTCCTCATGTTAATTTTTTTTGGAGGTAAAATGAATAGGGCAAAAATCATAGTTATTGAAGGAACTGATGGTTCTGGAAAAGAAACACAAAGCAAATTATTAAAAGAAAAACTTGAGAAAAAAGGTTTAAAAGTAAAAAGTTATTCTTTTCCAATTTATGAGTCTGCTACCGGTAAAATAGTAGGTGGTTCGTATTTAGGAAAAAGTGAAATTTCACCTTCAGTTTTTGAAGAAACATCAGCTAATGTGGACCCTCTTGTTAGTTGTTTATATTATGCAGCTGATAGGAGATATAATTTACTTAAATATATAGAAGATGAAATATATAAAAATGATGTAATTATATTTGATAGATATGTAACTTCAAATATGGGACATCAAGCAGGAAAAGCAAAAACAAAAGAGCAAAGAGAAAAAATAATAAACTTTATTCATACGGTAGAATATGATTTATGTGAACTTCCAAAACCAGATATTGTTATATTTTTATATATGCCACTATTAGCTACTAAATATTTAAGAAAAGATAGAGCATCTGATGGAAATGAAAGTAATGATGAGCATATGAAAAATGCAGAAAGTACTTATTTATATCTTGCTAAAAAATATGATTGGTATTCAATTAATTGTTTAAAAAATAAAGAATTTAAAACTATTGAAGATATTAAATCAATTGATGAAATAAGTAATGAAATTAATGAATATATAGATTCAAAATTAAATGAATCTTATATAGATAATTCTTATATTAAAAGAATGACACGATTTTAAAGGAGGTAATATTATGTCAAAGTTTGATAAAGAATATTTAAAATTATGTAAAAAAATATTAGAAGAAGGAGAAGAAGTAGAAAATAGAACAGGTACTAATACTATAAAAATACCTTCATATCATTTTGAATTTAATTTAGAAGAAGAGTTTCCATTCTTAACAACTAAACAATTATTTTATAGACAAGCTATTTTAGAAATGTTATGGATTTATCAAGTTCAAAGTAATGATGTAAGATGGTTACAAGATAGAAATGTTCATATTTGGGATGAATGGGAAATAGATGAAGATGGAAAATGGAGAGCTACTCAAATGATGCCAGATGGTAAAGGCCATTTAGTTAAAACTAATATTGAAAAAGATTTTGGAAAAGAATGGGCTCATACAATAGGTACTGCATATGGATGGATTGTAAAAGAATATAAACAAATGGATAAATTAATTGATACACTTAAAAATAATCCAACTGATAGAAGAGCAATTATTAGTTTATGGCAAAATGCTCATTTAGATACAGCTGTTTTACCATCTTGTGTATGGTCAAGTGAATGGGATGTAACAAATGGACACCTAAATGCTTGGGTTCATCAAAGAAGTTGTGATGTACCACTAGGACTTCCATTTAATGTAACACAGTATTCAGTTTTATTATATATGCTAGCTCAAGTTTGCAATCTAAAACCTGGAACATTAAATTGGTCTATTAAAGATGCTCATATTTATGTAAATCAAATTGAAGGAATTAAAGAACAAATTAGAAGAGGTGAAGAATTAGAAGATTTACCAGCACCAGAATTATGGTTAAATCCAGAAGTAAAAGATTTTTATGACTTTGATAATAGCAAAGATTTAAAAGATGTTAAAGTATTAAATTACCAACATCATGGTAAGATTAGTTTTCCAATTAGTCAATAGGTGAAATATGAGTTATTCAATAATTGCAGCAATTGGAAAAAATAGAGAACTTGGAAAAGATAATAATTTAATATGGAGACTTCCTAATGATTTAAAATTTTTTAGAGAAGTTACAAATGGTAAAACAATAATTATGGGAAGAAAAACATTTTATTCTCTTCCTAAAATGTTACCAAATAGAAAACATGTTGTAATATCAAGTAGTAATAACTTTAATAGTGAAGTAAAAGTATATAATAATTTAGAAGAATTACTTGAAGATTATAAAGATTCTAATGAAGAATTATTTGTAATTGGAGGAGGAAGCATATATAAATTATTTATAGATATAGCAGATAATCTTTATTTAACAGAAATAGATGCAGAATGTTCAACCGCTAGTGTTTATTTTCCAGAGTTTGATAAAAATAATTATGAAAAAATTGTATTAAAAGAAAATGAAGATGATGGTATTAAATATAAACATGTTTTATATAAAAAATTAAAATAAAAATAGAAGTTTTGACTTCTATTTTCTTTTTATTTATTAGTTATTACAGCCACAGCCACAACCATTGTTACCATTACCAAATCCATTACCATTATTTACAAATCCTACACCAAATATTATAACTAATAAAATGAATAATACTAATACAAATGCAGCACCATAACCATATCCACCATTATTATAACCTGGATAAGTATTATAGTACATACTATTTCCACCAGCATATCCACCATTATATCCATAATAATACATAATATATTACCTCCTTATAATTTTATCTATATTATTTTATGGAATAAGGTGTTTTATTGACACAACAAAAACATAAATAATTTACATTTTGATTTATTTTTTATATAATTTATATAGTATGAAAAATAGTAAAAAGAGAAAAGTTAGTTTATTAAAAGATTTAAATAAGCCAATTTTATTATTGACTTTGATTTTTGCTATTGGCGGGGCTTTTTTAATATTAGATGCATCTAGTATATCAGCAGTATTAACTTATGGAGAAGATGCATATTATTTTTTTGAAAGACAACTTTTATTTATAGCAATAGCACTTTTTGCATCAATTTTTGTAATTAAATTTCCAACTAAATATTATAAAGGTCTATCACTAGTATTATCTCTTGTATTTATGGGAGCTTTATTAATAGTATACTTAAAAAATTCACTTTTTAGTAGTGATGTAAATGAAGTTACATTATCTTTATTTGGTGGAAGATTTCAACCTGCAGAGTTTTTAAAAGTATTTTTAATTATGTATATGGGGGCATTCTATGGTAGTTGGGCTAATAGTAAAGTACATATAAAGTACTCTTTCTTTGTACCAATTATTTTATGTGTTGTCTCTGCTGGACTTATATTTTTAGGAGGAGACTTTGGTAGTGCTGCTATAATGGCTGCTTTATATGCTCTTGTATTTATGTGTGTACCTACTAAAGATAAATTATTTAATAAACTTAAAATAATAGCTTGTACTCTTTTAGTTTTAGCAGTCGTTGTATTAAAATTTGCATATTTAATAATACCAGAAAGTATATTAACAAGTGATTATAGATTAAATAGATTTATTTATAAAAATCCATGTGATAGATATGAGGAAATCTCTGGTTATCAAGTTTGTAATGGATATATAGCAATGGATAATGGTGGAATATTTGGAAGTGGAATAGGAGAGTCAGTACAAAAATATTTATATTTACCAGCAAGCCACACAGATTTTATCTTCCCAATAGTAGTAGAAGAACTTGGTGTAATTACTGGAGTACTTATAATAATTGGATATATGGTACTTATATTTTTAGTCTTTAAAGTAGCAGTAAATTCATATTCACTTCAAAATTCAATTATTTGTTATGGAATTGGAATATACTTTATGTTACATATATTTGTTAATTTAGGTGGAGTTCTTGGAATTATTCCATTAACTGGAGTTCCACTTCCATTCTTAAGTTATGGTGGTAGTTTTTGCATAACAGTTATTTGTTCATTTGCAGTAGTACAAAGAATTAATATAGAAAATAATCGTGAAAAGAGAAATAGAGAATTACAAAAACAATAAAAAAAGACATAAAGTCTTTTTATTGTTTTATTGTTGGAATTAAAGTAAAATTTAATTCTTTTTTTTCTTTAATAGTATCACTATTAATATTTGAATAATCTAATTCATTATTAAAATACATATTTCTTGCTATTGTATAAGTTTTTGGAATAATTGGTATTCTTCTTAATTTTAAATAATTAATTATTATTTCTTTTTCTTCTCTAGTCATTACATGATTTCTTACTATTTCTTTTGTATTATATAACTCATTTTCATCTATTAATTCAATATGATTTAAATCTTGTAATTTATTTTGATAAATATAATTAATAATTGTACTATAACAACTAGGTATAAAACGAAGAATAAATTTTTTCATATGATCATAAAAATATGGATGATTTTTAAATGGTACTTTTTTAATAAATAATAATATATCAAACTTTTCACCATTAGGCATATATCCAGTTTCAATTCCTTCTTCTAAATTAAGTAATATTTTTTCATTTCTAAGAATTGTTTTTTTATAATTTTCTTCTTTTTTAGCTAAATATTTATTATACAAGTCTAAATCTAATTCTTCTATTATTTTAATACAATAATTAAGTATGTCTTCATTAATTCCTAAACTATTTAAAAATTCTTTTTTCTTATGACTAGTATTAGAATTAATATAACTTTCTATAACAAATTTAGCATAGTTATAATATTTATTATAATTTTCACATTTTATAACATATTTTACAGCTTTAATAATTCCTCTTTCATCTAAACTAATAATAGAATTTAAAATATTTTTAAAATTTAATAAAACATCACTAGCATAATTCAATCTTTCATCAGGAGTTTTACAATATAATAATCCTCTATTAATAAATAATCCGTAAGATTCTTTAAATGATCTTATATTATTATAACAAGATAAAAATACATATGCTTTTTGATAATCACTTTTAGTTTCATCTAATAAAGCATCATTTATAATAATTAATTTATCTAATCTTTTTTTCATTTCATTAAAATCACAATTATATTTTGCTTCATATTTAAATAATAAACCTTTATCAACAAATGATTTATATATTTCATATGCTTTTATTGTATTTTTACCTTCAATTTTTTTAAATTTATTATATTCAATAGTATTTTCTATATCATTTATATTACATAAATCATTTAATAATTTTGCTTTTTCTTCATCAGATTTATCTGAAGCATCAATATTTAAAATTTCTCTAATTTCTCTTGAATCAAGAATTCTTTTTTTCATAACCCCTCCTAAAACATGGCTTTGTATTATAACATTTATGTCTTTATATGTCAATTAATAAATATATGAAATTTCAATAAAACACTTGATAAATTAAATATTTTATGATATTATCATATTGCTCAAATCCGCTGCATATTATGTATGATTGAATAAAGCAAAAGGAGGAATATACGATGAATTTGATTGATAAGATCAATAAGAAACACATTAATCCTAATGTTCCAGAATTTCAAGTTGGAGATACAGTTAGAGTTGATGTAAAAATTAAAGAAGGAAAGAGAGAGAGAATTCAAGCTTTTGAAGGAATTGTAACTGCTCGTAAAGGTGGAAGTGTTAGTGAAACTTTTACAGTTAGAAAGAAAAGTGGAAATGTAGGAATTAATAGAGTTTTTCCAGTTAATAGTCCTTTAATTGATAAAATTACAGTTGTTAAAAAAGGAAAAGCTAGAAGAGCTAAACTTAACTTCTTAAAAGATTTAACAGGAACATTCAAATTAAAAGAAAGAAATTAGGTTTTAAAGCCTAATTTTTTATTAAAAAATAGAAAGGGTGATAATATGAGATTTTGGCATGCTATTAAAGATTATGTATTTATTATATTAGTTGTTGTACTTATTCGTTCATTTATTGTGACACCAGCTATTGTTGATGGTGGTAGTATGGATAGTACTCTTGCTGATGGACAAGTAGTATTTATAAATAAATTAGCATATAAAATTGATGATATTAAAAGATTTGATATAGTAGTTTTAAAAACAGAAAAAGATAAAATTATTAAAAGAGTAATTGGTCTTCCAAATGAAACAATTGAATATAAAGATAATGTTTTATATATTAATGGAGAAATAGTTTCATCTAATATAAAATTTAGAGATACTGAAGATTTTAAAGCTACTACTGGTAGTAATGAATATTTTGTGCTTGGTGATAATAGACCACTTTCTAAAGATAGTAGAATGATCGGTAATTTTAAAAAAGAAGACTTTGTTGGAAAAGTTAAATTTAGAATATGGCCATTTGATAAATTTGGTACAATTGATAAGTAGATTTTATTTTATCTACTTTTTATATGTTAAAAAATATTAATTTATTGTATAATATAGAAAAAGGAAAAAGAATTTATGAATCAAGAGAAAATAGGTAAATTTATAAAAAATATAAGACTTAAAAATAATTTATCACAACGAGAATTTGCAGATATATTAGGTGTTACATTTCAAGCTGTTAGTAAATGGGAAAATGGTAAAAATTTACCTGATATGTTAATCTTAAAAGAAATAAGTAATAAATTTAATGTTGATATTGATGAAATTATTAATGCAAAAAAGAATGTTAAAATTGATATGTTAACTATATTAAATGTAACATTAATAGTATTTGCTTTTTTAATAATGAGTTTTATAATGGTTAAAAATAAAAATTTAATATTTTCATTAAATGAAATAAAATCTAGTAATAATGATTTTAAAATAGTAGGAAGTGTTGCAAGGAGTGAAAGAAAAGCATCATTAATAATAACTGAAGTTAAATATAATGGTAAAGATGATAATACAATATATAAAAATTTAGATTGTATATTATATGGTGAAGTTAATGGCAAAAAAATAAAATTAGGTGAATGTGAAAAAGGTAATAATAAAACACTTAATAATTATTTAAAAAATTTAAAATTAAAATTAGATAATTATAATAATGAAAATTCATTATTTGTAAACACTAAAATGTATTTAGAAATAAGTTTAAAGAGCGATAATTTAAAAACAATATCATATAAAATTCCAATTGATATAAATCAAAATTAAGATTACAAGTGTAGTAATCTTTTTTTAATTTATATAACTAAAAGCAATAATAGTTTGTAAAATTAGTAAGGTGCCTCTTGATATATATATATATATACGATATAATAAGGGGGTAAAAATAGAGAAGAGGTAACAAAAATGAAAGATAAAAAAGGATTTACATTAGTAGAGTTACTAGCAGTAATAGCAATTTTAGCAATTTTAGTTATTATAGCACTTCCAAATGTACTTAAAATGTTTAGAGATGCAAAAGTAAATACATTTACCCGTGAAGTACAAAATATAATAAGAAGTGCTGAAGATAAATATGTATCTTCTTCAATTGGAAATAAAGAAATAAGATGTTTTGATAGTAGTACAAATGTATTAAATTTAGATGGAAGAAGTAACATATTATATGTAGTAAAATTTAATGATAAAGGGAAGATAGTAGAAATATCCGCAAGAGATGAAGCAAATGAATTAATAGCTTCTTCATCAAGTGGAATACAAAGAGAAGACATAGGTAAAAAGTATAAAGTAGAAGAAGCCAAGACAAGTATAACTGATTGTAAAGGAAATCAATTGATTGATGGAGAAAAACCAAAAACAAAATATGTAGAAAGTGAATTAAATGGAGCTGACCCAGTACTAGGAGATAAAATGATACCAATAATGTTATCAGATACAGGTGTAGTAACATATGCGGATGAGTATGATGAATGGTATAAATATACATCAAAGAAATGGGCAAATGCAGTAATACTAGTAGACACTCCAAGTAAAGAATATAAAGAAGGAGATACAATATTAGAAAGTGATATAAGGGCATATTTTGTATGGATACCAAAATATAGTTATAGAATATTCAATATTGGAAACTATGAAGGCTTAGAAAGTAGTCAACCAGAAAGTCAAATAAAAGAAATAGAGATAGAATTTGGAACAAGAACAACAAGTGAAGTAAGTGGTGAATGTATAACACCAATGGAAAGTGGTTCATCAAGAGCAAGTGTGGCTACAAAAGATTGCAAAGTAGGAGATTTAATGACACATCCAGCATTTTTATCAATACCATCAAATGGATTTTGGGTAGGAAAATTTGAAACAGGATATAATCAAAATAGTGATACAACACAACCAATAACTGATGAAAATATATCTACTTGGATAAAAGAAAATTCAGAAGTAGATGAAGAAAAACCTAATAATATAATAATAAAACCTAATGTATATTCATGGAGAGGTGCAACAGTATATAATTTATTTATGAATGCTTACAATTTTAATAGAAGCTTAGATAGTCATATGATGAAAAATACAGAGTGGGGAGCAGTTGCATATCTTTCACACTCTAAATATGGAATAAAAGATGAAGTAAGAATTAATAACAATAGTAATTTTTTAACAGGATATGCAGCTAATACTAAAGATGCAATTACTAGTACAACAGAAAATGCATTATGGAATACAGATACTGGAAAATTAGCAAGTACTACAGGAAATATAACTGGAGTATATGATATGAGTGGCGGATCTTGGGAATATATGGCTTCATATAGAGATGGTAGTGATTTAAATGTTAGTGGAATGAAAAATATAGTATCAAATGAAACATATACAAAATATTTAGATAAATATTCATCATCAAGTGATAAACTAACATATAAATATAGGATCCTTGGAGATGCAACAGGAGAAATGGGACCATTTTGGAGTGATGGAAGTTATAAAAATGCTTGGTATAAAGATTATTCATTCTTTCTTGATTCTTCATATAGTTGGATTGATCGTGGAGGTGGTCATAGTGATAATGTAACAGCAGGTCAATTTCGTTTTGCTAGAAGTACCGGTGATGTATATTATAGCATCACTTCTAGGATTGTTCTTAAAAATTAGTTTTCTTTCAAAAATAAATTTATTTTAATTTTATTCATTAATAACTCAACTTTTGGTTGAGTTATTTTCAACCAACTCTTTATTTTATATTATATTTTATTTAGTTAAAATGTAATCAAGAAAGGAGATGTTATGAAAAAAATAATTTTATTGATTTTAAATTTATTATTAATTTTTAATACTATTAATATAAAAGCAGAAGAAATAAATATATCTGATTATAATACTGAAACACTAGAAGATGTATTTAAAAGTGAGGGTATTAATACTGATTTAAGTAATTATAAAGAAAGTGAAGATAAAATTAATATTTACTTATTTAGAGGAAAAGGTTGTCCTCATTGTAGTGATTTTATTAATTATATAAATGATACGATATTAAAAAAATATGCAAATTATTTTAATTTTATTTCTTTTGAAACTTGGTATGATGAAAATAATGCAAAACTTTTAAATAAAGTTGGAGAATTTTTTAATTATGATACAAGTTCACAAGAATTTGGTATCCCTTTTATAATAATAGGTGATAAAACATTTGTAGGTTATTCTAGTAGTTTTAATAGTCAAATTGAAGAAGAAATAGTGAAATTATATAATAGTGAAGATAGGTATGATGTATTTGAAAAAATGGCTAATCCTTCAAACAAAACTGAGCCTTTAAGTGATACGGTTATAATTATTTTCTTTAATTTTATTATTTCTTCTATATTATGTTTTATATTATTAAGAAATAGTTATAAAAATAAAATTAAAATATTAAATGAAATAGAATCTATAAAAAATAATATAAAAAAATTAAAAAAATAAAAATATTAGTATTTAGTTTTATTAAAAATTAAATACTTTTTATATGCTAATTTTACATTTTTTAATTTTTATTATTGAATGTATTTATATTAAATGATAAAATAAATATGGTGAAAGATATGAGAAAAGGTTTTACAATGGTAGAATTACTTGCAGTAATTGGAATTATAGCAATATTAGTAATTATAGTTATACCAAATGTTATTGATATATTTAATGAATCTGTTGATGATACAATGCAAGCTCAAGAAGGTGAAGCAATAGATGCTGCTAAATTATTTGTTCAAGATTATTGTACTCATTCAATTGATGATACTCATAGGCAAGAATGTAATTCTAAATTTAAAAAAATAGATGATAAAACAAAATATGTTTGTATTTCTACATTACAAGAGAAAGAATATTTTGATACAATTTTTTATAAAAGTGTTCCATGCAGTGGAATAGTAGTTTTAAAAGCAAATGAGAATGATATATATGATACAGGAAATGCATATTTATATTGTGGAGATGCAGGAAATTATATTTATAAAACTGAAGGAGGAAATTATGAGAGCTATTTAAGTTCTTGTAATTAAAAATATATGTCAAAAGCAAAAATATATAAAATAGAAAGAAAAAATAAAAATAAAAATGACAATGATATTAATATTGATTTATTACAAATAATAGTTGGTGTTATTGTATATGCACTTGTATTATATATAACTCAAGGTATATTTGAAAAATTATATATTAAGAATTTTATGTATTCAATAATAGCAGCATTAATATTAAGTATATTAAATTATACAGTAAAACCATTATTAATATATTGGACACTTCCACTTAATATATTAACTTATGGAATAGCATATCCAATTGTAAATATGATAATATTAAAATTATGTGATGTTTTAATGGGAAGTGCATTTGAAATTAGTGGAATATTCTCAATGTTTATAATAGCAATATTTATAAGTGTTATGAGAATTATATTTGATAATATAATAACAAATAATATAGGAAGAAGGTAGATTATGGATCCAGTTTTAGTAACAATAGGAAATTTTGAAGTAAGATGGTATAGTGTTCTTATTTTAGCTGCAGTTATTATTGCTTATACATTAATAATGGCTGAAAGTAGAAGATATCAAATTAAAAAAGAATTTGTATTTAACATGATGTTTTGGACTATTATATTTGGTATAATTGGTGCGAGAATTTATTATGTATTATTTAATTGGGATTATTATGGAAGTAATATTAAAGAAATATTTATGATATGGCATGGTGGTCTTGCAATACATGGTGCTATTATATTAGGTTTATTAGTTATAGTTAGATATTGTAAGAAATATAAAGTTAATTTAATGAAAATGTTAGATATAATTGTACCAGCAGTATTAATTGCACAAGCAATTGGTAGATGGGGAAATTTCTTTAATGGAGAAGCTTATGGCACAGCTGTAACATATGATACACTTGTAAATATGAAAATAATACCTCAATTTATAATTGATAATATGTATATAAATGGTAATTATCATTTACCAATGTTCTATTTTGAATCACTTGCATGCTTAATTGGATTTATAATAATGCTAATTATAAGAAGAAGAAAATATACAAAAAATGGACAAATAACAGGATTTTATTTATTCTGGTATGGAGCTATTAGATTAGTAATTGAATGGTTTAGAACAGATAGTTTAATGTTTTATAATATCAAAGTAGCACAAGTAGTAAGTATATTAATGATAATAATTGGATTATATATAATATTTAGTCAAATGAGAAAGCCAAAATTAGATGATTTATATAATACAGTAGAAAAAGAAATTAATTTTTAATTAATAAACTAAATGTATCTTTTGATATATTTAGTTTTTATTATGAATGATTTTAATTATTGAAATTTATTATTTGTTTTGATAGAATTATTATTAAGTTATGGAGGGTGTTATGCTAGTATACGGAAGAAATGTAGTAAATGAAATACTAAATAAAAATATTAAAATTTATAAAGTATTTTTAGATAATAATTTTAAAGATGAAAGTATTTTAAATAAAATAAATAAAAGAAATTTAAAAAAATTTCATATAGATAAAAATAAACTTGATAAAATGTGTGGTAATAGTACAAATCAAGGTATTGCATTAGATATAGAAGAATTTAATTATTTAGATTTTAGTGAAATAGAAAAAGATAATAAATCTAATTTTATTGTTATGTTAGATTCAATAGAAGATCCACATAATTTTGGAGCAATTATTCGTACATGTGAATGTGCAGGAGTAGATTATATAATTATTCCAAAAAATAGAAGTGTTAGTGTTAATAGTACTGTATATAAAACATCAAGTGGAGCATTATCTTATGTAAAAATAGTAGAAGTAGTTAATTTATCAAATACTATTCGTAAATTAAAAGATTTAGGATATTGGGTATATGGAACTGATGCTTTAGGTAAAGATTATCAAAGTATTAAGTATGATGGTAAAACTTGTCTTGTAATTGGAAGTGAAGGGCGGGGTCTTAAACAAATAGTATCATCTTCTTGTGATGAAATTATATCTCTTCCTATGAAAGGAAAAATAAATTCTTTAAATGCAAGTGTAGCAAGTGGAATACTAATATATGAAATAATGAAGTATAAATAGGTGAATAATATGGATTATAAAGCATTAAATGATAATGAACTTGTTTATTTATGTGCAGAACAAAATGAAGAAGCTGCAAGTATTTTAGTAGAAAAATATAAGAATTGTATATTAGCTACATTAAAAGAATATTTAAAAGAATATAATGTAATTGGTATGGAAATCTCTGATCTTTATCAAGAAGGTTTAATTGGACTTATACATGCTATTAATACATTTGATGAAAAAAAAGATGTAACTTTTTATACTTATGCTAATGCTTGTATTAAAAGTACATTAATATCTGCTATGAGAAATTCTTTTAGAATGAAAAATAGAATATTAAATAATTCTTTTCCTTTAGATAAAATAGTAAATGATACTAATTATAATTATTATGAAATATTAAATGATACAAATAATGATCCCGATAATTTAATATTTAAAGAAGAAGAAACAAAAGAAATACTTGAAAAAGTTAAATCAAAATTAAGTAAAAATGAAAAAAATATTTTTGAATTAAAACTTAGTGGACTTAATAATAAAGAAGTAGCTAATCTTTTAGATAAAGATAAAAAATATGTAGAAAATGCTTTATTTAGAATTAGTAAGAAATATAAAGATATGGTTTATAATTCTCATTAATTTACATATTAAAGTATGAGTGTTATAATTTTATATAGAGGTAAAAATTATGTATGAATATTTAAAAGGTAAAATAACAAAACAGTTTGCAAATTATGTTGTAGTTGATGTAAGTGGTGTAGGATATAGAGTATATACACCAAATCCATATAGATTTAAACTAGATGAAGAAGAAATGGTTTATTTATATAATCATGTAAGAGAAGATGAAAATACACTATATGGTTTTATAAGTGAAGATGAAAGAGATTTATTTTTAAAACTAATAGATGTTAAAGGACTTGGCCCTAGAATGGCTTTAACAATTCTTGCAACATCATCAATTAATGGAATAGTAGATGCTGTAGATAGAGAAAATATATTATATTTAAAGAAAATACCTAAAATAGGTGAAAAACTAGCAAGACAAATCATATTAGATTTAAAAGGTAAACTTGTTATGAGTGAAAATAATACAATAGTAAATGATGAATTAACACTTGCACTAGAAGCACTTGGATATAAAAGTAATGATATTAAAAATATTGTTGCTAAAGTTGATACAAGCATGCCTATTGAAACACAAATAAAAGAAGCATTAAAATTATTATTAAAGTGAGGTTATTATGGTAATTGGGATTGATATGGATGATACTATATGCTCTACTAATGAATTAATTATTAAAGAAGCAGATAGATATGATAGAGAAGTACTAGGTGGAAGTGGGGTTAAAGATGAAACCGCTTATGAATTTACTGAAATGATGGGATGGCAAAAAGATATGAAAGGTAAATTCTTTAAAGATAGACTTGAATATATAATGGATCATGCAGAGATTAAAGAAGGAGCTCAGGAAATAATTAATAAACTTCATGATGAAGGAAATAAAATAATAATTATTTCATTTAGAAAAGATAAATATTTAAAAGATCCATATAAACTTACAGTAGATTATTTAGATAGACATGGAATAAAATATGATAAAGTATTTGTAAATACTGGTACTAAAGAAGATGAATGTAAAGAAAATAATGTAACTTTATTTATAGATGATAAAGAATCTCATTGTGCTGATGTAGCAAATGAAGGAATAGATGTACTTTTATTTACTAATGCTTATAATCATGATGAAAAAAAATTTAATAGAGTTGATAATTGGGAACAAATATATAAATATATAGAGGAGAAATATTATGGATGAAAGAGTTGTAACAAATCATGAACTAGAAACTGATACATTTGAAAAGAATATAAGACCAGATTCATTTGATGAGTATATTGGTCAAAATGATGTAAAAGAAAATATTAAAGTATTTGTTACTGCTGCTAAGATGAGAAATACTAACCTAGATCATGTATTATTATATGGTCCTCCTGGACTTGGAAAAACAACTCTTGCTCATATAATAGCAAATGAACTTGGAAGCAATATTAAAACAGCTAGTGGTCCTACTATTGAAAAAAGTGGAGATCTTGCCGCAATACTATCTACTCTTGAACCTAATGATGTATTATTTATAGATGAAATACATAGAATACCAAGATATATTGAAGAAATATTATATAGTGCTATGGAAGACTTTAAACTTGATATTATAATAGGTAGTGAAGGACAAAGTAGAAGTATTAAAATAGACTTACCACCATTTACTTTAGTTGGTGCTACAACTAGAGCAGGTGACTTATCTAGTCCACTTAGAGATAGATTTGGAATAGTTAGTAAACTTGAATTTTATACAGATGAAGAACTTACAGAGATAGTTGAGAGAACTGCAAGAGTAATTGGAGCTAAAATTGATGAAAATGCTGCACATGAAATAGCTATTAGATCAAGAAAAACTCCGAGAATTGCAAATAGATTATTAAAAAGAGTTAGTGATTTTGCTTTAGTTGAAGGAATTGATAAAATAAATTTAGAAATAGTAAAAAAATCATTAGATAGACTTAAAATTAATTCATCAGGCCTTGATAGTACAGATGTAGAATACTTAATGAGTATAATTAAGAAATTCAATGGAGGACCTGTTGGTATTGAATCAATTGCATCCTCTATTGGTGAAGAAGCAACAACTATAGAAGATGTAATTGAACCATTTTTACTTCAAGAAGGATATGTTAAAAGAACATCAAGAGGTAGAATAGTAACAGAAAAAACATATAGAGAATTTAAAATAAATGAACAAAAAACATTATTTGATTATGATACCCTATAGTAGATACTACAAAAAGTATCTATTTTTTTGACATTTTGCTTGTGATATGGTATAATGTACTATAATTTATAAGGGGGTTTTATGATAAAAGTTATTTCAAGTAAGAAAGATAAAAAAGAAATTAATAGTATTAGATATAAATTAAGAAAATCAAATATTATAGCAAATAAAAGAATTGCACATTTTATAGAATTATTAGGTTATGACTATACATTATTTAATCATTTATATAATATTGATATTAGAGTAAATTATGATACTTGTGAATGTAAAAAAGATGAAGAAGCACATTATGAAGCTACTTGTGAATATAATCCAAATAGAAATGGTATTTCATTAAATACTGAATTTATAGATGATTTTGAATCTTATGATGATATTGCATATACTATTATTCATGAAAAATTACATGCTAATAGAGATGTATTATTAAAAAATGAAATTAATTATTTAAATATTCTTGATTATTTAGATTATTGTGATTTTAGTTTAGAAGATAAAAAAATATATAATGAATGCTTAATCGCTTTAAATAATACTATTTCAAATAAAAAGATACAAGTATTAAAAATTGTAAATTATAAAGAATATAGTCTTGTTTATATTTATGATAAAGAAGAAAATTATTTTAGTATATATAAATTAAATAATATATCTAATTTAATTAATTATAATAATATGAATAATTCTTACAATAATATTATAAATTATATAAAAGCTAATAATATAATACCTATAAAAGAATTTATTAATCATAATAATAATCAAGATTATGTATATGAAATCACAGGAATATATGCCCCACATGGAAGATTCAATAAAACAAATGAAATAAAAAAAGCTAATATGCTTATTAATTATCAAACAGAATTAGAAGAAATATTAATTGAAATTATGACTTCAATTATAGATTATCATAAAGATAAAGACTTTTTAGATATAGATGGATTTTGCAATCAAATTATTTCTAAAAGTAATAATGTTTTACTTCTAAATTGTATTAAAATATTTTATAAATACAAAGAAGAATTTATAAATAAATTTCTTTTATCATCATATCAAGATGAAAGAGTAAATGAACTTGAAAATATATTTTTAAATGATTATGCTAAATTTATAAAATTAGTTAGTAAAATATATTCTAATAACTTTGAAATTTCTTTAAATGATGAAATAATTATTGACGAAATTGCTAAAAGAAGATTAAAATAATTAATGAGGCAAAAAAATGATAAAAGTGGAAGGCGAAAATAAAACTAAATATACTGATGCAGTTATATATAGTTATGTATATTCAGCAAGAGAATATGCAATCTTTTCACTTAAACATTTTTTTGATTTATTAAATATAAATAAAACCGCATTTAATCATTTATATAACACTGATATTATAATAGATTATAATTGTAGTTTAAATGCACATTCTAATAGAGATATAGCTTATTATGAAGATAACTATATAAAAACTAATAATAATAGAATAGTTATTTTAGCTTATTATATTGAAAATCATTTAAAAAATTCAAATAAAATAAGTAAAAAAAATATTATAAAAGATATTGGGGAAACTATTATTCATGAAACTCTTCATTCTAATAGAGATTTAATTTTAAAAAATGCAAATAATATATTTTATCTTGAAAATTTAAAAAATTATTATTCATTAAAACCTAAAGATAAAAAAATATATGATGAATGTGATAATATTTTAAATAATTATTATGATAAGTGCTATAAAGATAATTATATAATTATTTTAAAAGTTATTAATAAGAAAGATTATATTCAAGTATATACTTATGATAAAATTGATAATTCATATAAAATATATAATATAAGTGATATTAAATTTGATTATTCAACAGATTTATATTGTAAAATAGTAGATTATTTAGATGAATATGATATAATGCCAATTAAAATATTACAAGATTTTAAATCAAATACAATTAATGATATTTATGGAATTATAAATTTATATGCCACTAATAAAAATATACATAATTATAATGATGTAAAAAAAGCAAATTATTTTTTAAAATATCAATATGCATTAGAAGAAGCATTAATAGAAGCTTTAACATTAATAGTATCTTATCATAGTAATAAAAATAATATTGATATAAAATCTGCATGTGAAGATATAAAATATAAAAGAGAAAATATAATTTTAAAAAATGGGTTAAATATTTTTGAAAATGCAAATATAGAATTTATTAAATGGTTTTTATTATCTTGTTATAATGATGAATATGTAGACTTACTTGAAAGTATGTTTTCAGATGAATATAATAATTTAATTAAATATTTTAGTATTTTATCAGATGATTATGATAAAATTATAATAAGTAAAAGATATGATGATAAAATAAATAATATTATTACTAAAAAACTAATAAAAGACAAATAAAAAATTAATAGTTTTCTATTAATTTTTATATAGTTCTTTTTTATAATTTTCTATTATTTCATTCATTATTATTAAATAATCTTTATTTTCTTCTCTTTCTTTATCAGTAAGAGAAAATATATCATTTAATTCAACTTTAATTAGTGAATTATCACTAATTAATTTTTCTTGATTTTGATTAAGTTTATCACCTTCTAAATAATAAATATATTGAATATCTTTACTAGTTATTAGCTTTTTAGCATCTGAATATGCTTTATCAATAGCTTCATTATCTGTATCAAGTGATATAACATTTATATTATATTTTGTTAAATAGTTAAGAGCACTATTAGTAGTAAGTATTGTATTATAATTTCCATTTTTACCTAAATCATATAATTGAACATCAAGTTCACTTATTTTTTCATTTAATTCTTTATAATTTTCTTCAACTTTCTTTTTTATATTTACATTATCAGTATAATTAATTAAATTAGATTTAATATTATTACAAAGTCTTAAATAATTTGAAGGATCTATCCATACACTTGCTATTTTAGAATTACTAGGTATATATTTAGTAGCATCTATTAATTGAATATTTTTATTTAAATTAACTACATCTTTAGCAAGACTAGCTTCATTTGCTACACCAGAATATATAAATGTTTCTGCTTTTGAAAAAGTTTCTTTTCTTTTATCAGTTATTTTATAGTTAATATCAGCACCATTTGGATAAACATTTTGTATTGTAGCATATTCACTATATAAAACATTAGTAGCATATTCAATTGGATATAGAGTAGTGTAAATATATGTATCACTAAAGTCTTCTTTCCATTCACAAGCACTTAGTAAAAAAATGCAAGTTAAACATATTAATATTTTTTTCATGATTCATCTCCCTTAATTACTGGGTCATATCCAATTTTTCCAAAAGGATGACACCTTAATATTCTTTTTATTCCTTTAAATATACCTTTAATACCATATATATTTATACATTCTTTCATATATTCACTACATGTTGGAGTAAATCTACAACAAGAATGAATATGTAATGGTGTTATTTGATATAAGTTTATTAAACCAATTAATATTTTTTTCATATATTTATTATATAATATTTCTTTTTAAAAATAAATAGATAAGTTATTAAATCCGTGGTATAATTTCTATAGTGATAAATATGAAAGAGATTTTTAAAAAATATGGAATTATAATTAAAAATGATGAGTTACTTAAAGTTGCTCTTACACATTCTAGTTATTCTAATGAACATAATACAAAGTCTTATGAAAGGCTTGAGTACTTAGGAGATGCTGTACTAGAAATAGTTTGTAGTGATTATTTATATAATAATAGTAATTATGAAGAAGGTAAAATGAGTAAACTTAGAAGTTTATATGTATGTGAAAATGCATTATATGAATATTCTAAAGAAATTAATTTAAAAAAATATATTTTACTTGGAAATGGAATAGAGGAAGCTAATAAAACAATAATAGCTGATGTATTTGAGGCATTAATGGCTGTTGTTTATTTAGAAAAAGGACTAGATGCAGTTAAAAAAATATTTAATGAATTAATTGTGCCATATATAATTAGAAAAGAAGATTTTTTAATGGATTATAAAAGTTTACTACAAGAAAGTGTACAAACAGTAAAAAAGAGTGTAGAGTATAAATTAGTGAGTGAAAGTGGACCTGCTCATAAAAAAGATTTTGAAGTTGAAGTTATAATAGATGGCTTAGTTTTTGGAAAAGCTCATGGAGGCTCTAAAAAAGAAGCAGAACAAAATGCTGCTAAGATTGCATATATGAAAAGAGCTAAATAATATATACTAATTTATATTAAATATATGATGATATAATTTAGGAGAGAAAAATGAATGATTTTTTAAAAATTAAAAATTATTATGCAAATTTTAATGAAAAAAAAGATTATTTAATGATAATAGTGGAAAATTGAATATGAAATGACTATGAGAATAGAGATAAGATCTATTAGAGGACTTGAATATAAAAAAGAAGATAATATATATAATATAAAAGATAATGAATTATTTAATAAAATTATGGATTTAATTGAACAAACATCTATCAAATCAGAAATTATAGAAATGTGTGGTCATGCTATATATATGAAGAAAGTAAAGTATCACTTTACTATTGACATAATTTATAATTTATTGTATATTATAGTTAATGAGATTGGTCCTGACACACTTGGGTTGGGGTCAATCTCATTTTTATTATCATTAATAATTTGTTATTTTTAATAATTATTATTTTATTTATAAGTAAAAGTAAAGTATCACTTTACTATTGACATAATTTATAATTTATTGTATATTATAGTTAATGAGATTTATCCTGACACACTTGGGTTGGGGTCAATCTCTTTTTATTATCATTAATAATTTGCTATTTTTAATAATTATTATTTTATTTACCCATAATCTATGTGGAGAATTATAAATTTTATTAATTTGAAGTACAATATTTTTTATGCTTAATTTATTATTTTTAATTACTAAAATAAAATTATTTGATTGATTTTGATAATTTTTAATTCTATTATCTAAAATATTTTTTCCTTTTCCATTAATTTCTTTCAAATCCCAAAATTCGTTATTCCATAAATAATCTGCTGTCTTTATATTTTCAGGATAATTAATTCTTGGTAATAAATATATTGTTCCGCCTAATATACTTACCAACCATTTTGCTATTTCTAATTCATTTTTTGTATAATCTAATATCACATTTTTGCCATCTACATAATATTTTATTCCATCTTTTTTTATAAATTTTGCTTCAATAACTTTTGAACTACTTTTAATAGTGTTTCTAATATATATTTTTTTAATAAGACTATTCACTTTTACCTCCTACTATATAATTAGCCATAAGTGTACATAAACACTTCTTTTTTTTGAAAAAAATTTGTTACATTTTATTTATAAGTGACTTTTTCTTTCGTATTTTTATTCTTTGTGATATAATTATTTATAGTTAAATAGTAGCAGGTGAAGTTTATGTATATAAAAGAAATTAAAATTCATGGATTTAAAAGTTTTGCAGATAAAATGACTATTGAACTAGATCCTACATTCACAGGTATTGTTGGTCCTAATGGAAGTGGTAAAAGTAATATAGTTGATGCTATTAAATGGGTACTTGGAGAACAAAGTATCAAGTCTTTGCGTGGAAGTAATAATATGAGTGATGTTATATTTAGTGGTTCTACTTCTAGACCGTCTGCTAACTTTGCAAGTGTTGCTATTGTGTTTGATAATACTGATAGGACATTAAATATAGATTATAGTGAAGTTTCAATTAAAAGAGTAGTTTATAGAACAGGTGAAAACGAGTATTATATAAATAATGATAAATGTAGACTAAAAGATATAACTAATTTATTTTTAGATTCTATGTCTAGTAAAGAATCATTTAATATTATTCCTCAAAATAAAATAGATCAAATATTGAGTGAAAAACCAGAAGATAGAAGAGTTATATTTGAAGATGCAGCTGGTGTATTAAAATATAAGAAAAGAAAAGAAGAAACATTATCAAAATTATCTAAAACTCATGAAAATATAGATAGAATAAGTTTAATTATTAGTGAAAATAGTGAAAACTTAATTCCACTTGAAGAAGAAGCACATAAGGCAGTAGAATACAAAAATGCTTTAAATGAGCTTGAAAGTGTTGAAATAGCTTTAATTGCTAAAGATATTACTACTTATAGTAATGAACTTGAAAATAGTACTAAAAAGAAACTTTCATTAGAAGAAGAATTATCAAAACTTAATTCATCTAATACAGAAGATAATACTGAAGTAGAAAAAATTAAAGTTAAAATATTAAATATAGATGAGAAAATTAAATCTACTAGTAATGAAATTTTTAAAATAAATGAAAGCCTTATGGATTTAAGTAATAAAAAGACTTTAATGACTGAGAGAAATAAATATGATAAAGAGAGTAATATTGTTAAAGAAAATTTAATTAATTTAAAAGATAGAGAAGGTTTAATTAAAAATAATCTTACAGAAATATTATCTGATATTAAAATTTGTAATGAAACAAAAGAAAATTTAAAAAACAAAATACTTTCATATACTAATGATTATAATGATGTAAATAAAGAACTTGAAAAAATAAATTATGATTTAAATATTAAAAGAAAAAAATTATTTGATATTAAAAATAAAATAGATGTATTAGAAGCAAATATTTCTTCATTAAATAAAATTCCTTATAGTGTAAGAACCGTACTTGACTGTCCAACACTTAGAGGTATACATAACATTCTTGGAAATGTAATAGACACAAAAGAAGAATATGTAACTATGTTAGATGTAGCACTTGGAGCATCTTCAAATAATATAATTACTGATGATGAAGAATGTGCAAAAGAAGCAATTGATTATTTAAAAAGACATAATAAAGGAAGAGCTACTTTTTTCCCACTTAATGTAATAAAAGCAAAAAGTATTGATCCAGAAACTTTAAATATAGTTCGTAACATTACAGGTTATATTGGTATTGCTAGTGAACTAGTTAGTTATGACTCAAAATATTACAATATTATAATGAATCAACTTGGTAATATAATAGTATCTAGTAATCTATCTACAGCAACTATTATAAGTAAAAAAATAAATCATAGATATAGAGTAATATCATTAGATGGCGAACTTATTCATGTTGGTGGAAGTATGACTGGTGGTAGCTTAAAAACAAATAACTCATATATTTCTGATAAATATGAACTTGAAAAATTAAAATCTTCAGTAGATAATACTAGTGATGAAATAAAAGTATTAGAAGAAAAACATCAAAAAGTAGAAAGTGATTTAAGAATTATAAATGATAATATCTATAAACTTAATATAGAAAATATTAAAAATGAAGAAAGTATTAAAAGTAAACAACATTTATATGAAACTACTAATAGTGAATATGAAATGGTAAAAAATGAAATTAATAATTTATCAGATAAATCACTTGATAAAGAATTAGATAAAGTTATTGATGAGTATTATAAACATGAACAAAAGAAAATAGAATTAGAAAAGACTTTAGAAATATATAATAAAGAAAAATTAGATTTAAATAGTACACTTACAGATTTAGAGTCTTCTATTAAAAAACAAAATAATGAATATAATAATTTAAATAGTGAAATCAATAAATTAGAAATTAATATAACTAAATTAAATATAAATTTAGAAAGTTTACTTACTAGATTAAGTGAAGATTATAGTTTAGGTTATGAAAGAGCTAAAAAAGAATATTTACTTGAGATTGATGAAGATATAGCAAGGGAAAAAGTATCTACATTAAGAAAGAAAATTAAATCATTAGGTGAAGTAAATTTAGGTTCTATTGAAGAATTTGAAAGAATATCAAAAAGAGTAAATTTTTTAACTAAACAAAAAGAAGATTTAGAAAATAGTGAAAAAGATTTACTAAATATTATAAATGATATGGATGCAGTGATGATTGATAAATTTAAAGAAACATTTGAAAATATTAATGTAGAATTTGGAAAAGTATTTAAAACATTATTTAAAGGTGGTTCTGCTCATTTAGAATTAACAGAACCTGATAATATACTAGAAACTGGTATTGATATTATCGCGGTGCCTCCTGGAAAGAATCAAAAACCATTAAGTTTACTTTCTGGTGGAGAGAAAACTATGACAGCAATTAGTTTATTGTTCTCAATTATGAATTTAGAAAGAGTCCCATTTGTAATACTTGATGAAGTAGAATCAGCTCTTGATGAAAATAATGCAACTGTATTTGGAGAATATTTAGAGAATTATAAAAATAAAACACAATTATTAATAATAACTCATAAAAAGAAAACAATGGAATATTTAGATAAATTATATGGTATTACAATGCAAGAGAGTGGAGTTAGTAAAATAGTTAGTGTAAAATTAGAAAATTAAAAAAGCTTTCGTTTGAAAGCTTTTTATTTATTTATTATTACTTCTAATATTGAACTATCTTCATTGAATGTATTTTCAATATCAACCTCTGCATTTATAACAACTTCATATGTTGATGTTTTATTATTTGCGATTAATTTATCTTCATTTGTTTCAATTGTTTTATATACATCATTATTTAATAATTTTATTATATTCATTACTGAAAAATATAAATTATCATTTATTTCACTATCAGTATTTTCAGCATATATTTGATAATTCTCAGCTCCATTAATAACAATTATTTTTATTGCTTTTTTACTTATGTCATATCTATTTTTAGTTGTTAAATCTTCTGTCATATTAATTAAGTCATTTTCTAAAATATAATCAGTTAAATCGTTATCATTTATATCAACATTTTGTAGGTTTTCTAATATATTAGTATTTAAATTAATTTGTATTTCTATATCGTTACCAGTTTTAATATTTACTCCTTGTTCTATAGTTGTTTTAGTAAAGTCATTAATTTGATATGTATCAAATAAACTTCCTTCACCTGCATTTACTATATATACAGCATCAATCATTCCTCTTGAAATAATTTCACCTGAAACTGAATCACTTGTATTATATTTATTTGTAAGTATTTCCATATCATTTTCTTTTGAATAAGTAAAGTCAAATTTTGATTCACTTCCAACTGTTGTATAAGTAATAACTATTTTATTTTGATCTATTTTAGCTTTTACTTCAATATTATTATTATTTTTTAATTGTAATATGTAATCTAAATTATTAAATTGGTTTACTATTGGCAATAATTTTTGTCTTATTTTACCACTTTCACCATATCCATTATAATACATATACATTCCACTTGCAGCAGCAGCTACAACTAAAATCCAAATAACACCCCAAAAAATTAACCTTTTTAAATATCCTTTTTCCATAATATTATTTCACCTATATTAATTATAAAGTAAAATAAAAAAAAAGTAAACAAATACTTTTTTATTTTTAATTCATTTACACTTTATATACTTCTCATATTATCTTTATTTTTGTATGGATCTTTTGGATCTATTCTATCTAAAAACAAAATACCATTTAAATGATCTATTTCATGTTGGAAGGCAACAGCTATTTCTTCACGAACTCTAACTTCTTTTTTATTTCCAAATTCATCATAATATTCAATAGTAACTCTTGCATATCTTGGAACTATACCTTCAACATATCTATTTACACTTAAACATCCTTCTCCTTCTTCTACATATATTAATTCAGTTGAATTAGATATTATTTTAGGATTAACAACTTTATATTCTTCAAAAGTACCATCATCTTTTTTATATGAAATAACAAAAAATCTTTTTAATTTTCCAAGTTGTACAGCAGAAAGTCCCATACCAGCTCTAATATTGTTTTTATTTGCATATTCTTCATCTTGGCTAAGTCTTAAATACATAACCATTTCATTAATTAAAGCAATATCATCTTCGCTCATTGGAAAAGTTACATCAACACTTTTTTTCCTTAATATTTTTGACTTTCTTTCATCAAGTATATCTTTTTCCTTTAACATAACTCTTTTCTCCTTCACGAGTATTTTACCAAATTAATGTAATTATTTCAATTTTTATTGAAAAAAATACTTATTAATTATATAATTATGATAGGTTTTAGAATAAGAAAAAACTAATAGTTTATAATATATAAAGGATTTGAGAATTATGAATAATTATAAATTAAGTATGTTACTTGCAAGTATTGGAATTATATTAATCTCAATATTTATGCTATTTTGTACTTATGCATATTTTTCAGTTAATGTATTTGGTGAAAGTAATAAAATCAATATAAATACATTTGATGGGAATGCAGCTGTTGTATTTACAGATACAAGTAATGTTACTATGGTAGATGGTTATACTGGAGATAGTATCACGAAATCATTTACAGTTAAAAATAAAGGTGACTATGATATATATTATGATATAAAACTTGAAAATGTAGTAAATAATTTTGCAAATCCAGATGATTTGGTTTATTCTATTTATGAAGAAAATGGTTTAGGTGCTAGTAGAAGTGAAAGTATAATTCCTACAAGTGATGAATTAATAGCTAGCAATATAAAATTAAAAAAAGGATCTACACATTCTTATAAAATGATTATTACTTTTCTTAAAACTGATAAAGATCAAAGTAATAATATGAATAAAACTTTTTCTTCAAATATAAATATAGTACCATCTTCTAATATTAATGTTGGTGAAGATATTTATACTAAAGATTCACTTGGAAAACTTATTGAAAATAGTGTTATAGATTCAATTAATAATATTGATTTAAATGATATAAATAATAGTGGTGTTTATTATACAAATAATAGTATAAATGGTGGAATTATTTATTTTTATAGGGGAAGTAAAGATTTAAAAAATACCGTAGTTTTAGGAAATAATTGTTATAAAATAATAAGAACTACAATGGATAGAGGAATAAGACTTATATATAGTGGTAAATATGAAAATGATGTATGTAGCATAGATTCATCTCTTAGTAGTGTATTTAATAGTAAATCTAATTCTAATGCTTATGTTGGCTTTATGTATGGAACAGTTAGTAGTCTTGATTATAAACTTGAACATAATAATACATCTTCAAGTGATATTAAAACTTATTTAGAAAATTATTTTAAAGAGAATTTAAGTGAATATAAAGATTATATTACAAGTGATACAATTTATTGTAGTAATAGAAAAACTAAAGAATTTACATATAATAGAGTACTTTATGGTACTCTTGGATTTGCAAATAACAATACAGGTTATTATGAAATGAATAATGATAAAATTAGTTATGAATGCCATAATATAAATGATAGACTTACAGTAAATAGTGAATATGGTAGTAAAGTACTAAATTATCCAATTGCTTTAATTACTAAAAATGAACTTATAAATGCTGGATTTGATGTATTTAAAGATGATAGTTTTTTGAACTTTAATGATTCATATTGGACTCTTACTCCTGCATATTATAATGGAAGTGCCGCATATAATTTTTTAGTAAATAATAATGTAATTATTGAAAGTAAAGTATCAACTGAGGCTGTTGTAAGACCAGTAATCACAATTTCAAAAACCGTAAAAGTAATAAGTGGAGATGGAAGTATGGATTATCCATATATACTTAATTTAGAAGGAGGAAAATAATGAAAATAAGTATACTTGATGCAATTATTGTAATATTTTTAATTCTAGGGGTTATGTCAGGATTTAGAAGAGGATTTATTAAACAAACAGTTTTACTTGTAGGCTTAGTAGTAGTATTAATTGTTTCATTTCATTTAAGAGTGCCACTTTCAACATTCTTATATAAAAATTTACCATTCTTTAATTTCAATGGAATATTTAAAGGTGTATCAATTTTAAATATATTATTATATGAGTTAATAGCATTCTTTATAGTATTTTCAGTATTATATTTAATACTTAGAATATTATTAAAAATAAGTGGTATTATTGAAGGAGTATTAAAGCTTACAGTTGTATTTGGTTTTGTTTCTAAGTTACTAGGAGGAGTTGTAGGATTTATTGAAAGCTATATAATCGCGTTTATCTTACTTTTTGTATTCTCTCAACCATTTATGAAAATAACTGGTATTGATGAATCTATTCTTGCTAATAAAATATTAGATAATACACCTGTTATGAGTGAAGCTGTAGAAGATACAAGAGTAGTTATAGATGAAATATATAAACTTAGTGAAACTTATAAAGATGATAGTAAAAACTTTAATAAAGAAGCAATTGAGTTATTCTTAAAATATGATATAATAACTGAAGAAAATTTAAATTTACTTAGAGAGAAAGGAAAAATTGAATGACATATTTAGAAAAAGATAATTTAGATGAACTTGTTAAAGAAGGAAAACATTTAGTAGACTTTTATGCTGAATGGTGTGGTCCTTGTAAAATGATGGGACCAGTTTTAGAAAACTTAGAAGATAAAATTGATATTATTAAAGTAGATATAGATAAATTTGAAAATCTTGCTTTAAAATATAGAATTATGAGTGTACCTACATTAATATTCTTTGTTGATGGTAAAAAAGAAGAAGAATTAATTGGATTTCGTACAGAAGAAGATTTAGAAGAGGTTATAAATAATTTATAATCTTTTTTAATTGACAAAATTATAGTTAATTATATAATAATTATTTAAAGATGAAGGAATAATATGAATAATAATATAATAGATGAATTTTATAAAAATATTAGTATTAATACTTATAATAATATATCAAAAAGTACTTTTTTAACTATGATTTCATCTGGTCTTTTAGATATACTATCAAATAATACTTTTTTATATGGTTATCTTGATAATATATCTTTTATAAGTGCATTCATATTATGTACTCTTATTTTTTCTAAAGGAAATATGAAAACAAAAGAAATAATTGAAATAAAAAATTTATATAATGAATTTTTAAATAATTATAAAAAATTAAATGAAACTTTTGATAATAAAGATCCATATTCAATATATAAAATGTATATTAATTTATTATATAATGGATATTTATCTAAAGATAAAACATTTGATTTAATAGATAAAAATAATAATGAATTTTATTCTTTATTTGCAATTAATATATTTAATGGAAGTGGTGTATGTAGAAATATTTCATCAATGCTTTGTGACATTTTAAATAAATCAAATATTGAATCATATAATATTTCTTGCTATATAAGTGATAATTATAGTTTATTTTATAAGTGGTTATTAAAAATTACAGGTAATCATCTAATTACTTATGCTAATTATTGCAACTTTGATTATTATTTAGATCCTACTTTAAAAAATACTTATACAAGAAATGGTATGTATATTTCAAATAATAAAAATAATTTAGAAATAACAACTAAAAAATTAAATGTTGATACCGTTTTTTTTAAATTTTCAATTAATGATAAAATATATAATCCAAAATTATTTGAATGTAATAATTCATTAGATGATAATATTAAAGAAGAAATATTTAGAAATATAGATAAATTATTTGAAGAAAATAAAGATATAATTGAGAGATTTTATAATGAAAATAAAGAAATATATGAAAGTGTATCAAATAAAAGTTTAAGTATTAAAAAATCAATATTTAATGTTATTTGATTTGACTTTAATTTATATAGTGATAAAATAATTATTGAGTTTTAGGAGGGTTTATGAGAAATTTATACAAAATATTTGATGAAAATATTGCAAAAGAAGAAAAAAGAAAAGAAAAGGAACAAGAAAAAATATTAAATGATAAAATAAATGAATTTTATAGAAAAATAGAGTTTATAAAAAATACTAGTGATTTATATATGTATTATGAAGTTTATTATTTGAATTTAGTAAAAGAAATAATAGATACTAGTACTGATTATAAATTAGAAAATAATCAAGAAGCTTCATATAATTTTAGAAAAATGCTTTATTATTTTGAATTAAATACTGTTAATATGTTATATAAAAGAGTAATTTCTTTATATAATACATATATGAATGAAGCATTAATTTCTATATGTAATTCTATTAAAAAATTTGAAATAAAAGAAATACCATCTAAAACAAATTCAATGTTTGATATAGATATTAAAAATATAATAGAAAATAATATTAAAGAAATAGATAATAAAATTAATATTTTAGAAAGTGAAAATAATAAAAGAAGAAGAAATTATGCTATAAACGAAGTAAGAGGATACTATACTTATAAATTATTTATACAAATGCTTATGGATAGATTATATTTGGAAAGTACTAATAATCCTGATAAAGATATATTAGATAGAGAAATAGCATTTACATTTAAGATTTTATTATCAAAAATACTTGAAAAAGATACTAAAAATAGTACTATTAAACTTCCAACAGATGTAGAAATACACTTTATAGAATTTATTAAGTTATTTGTAGAAAGAAATAATTTTAAAGATACAAATATATCTAATAATATACCAGATAAAATGACATATTATATTAAAGCAAAAATAAAAGATTTAATTGCCACTTGTTATAGAGAAATACAAGGATTTGAATATAATGATAAATTGATTGAAGAAACTATTTATGATGAAAATATTATATTTGATAAAGATAGTGAAAACCCATTAACTTTAAAAATTGAATAATAAGAGGAGGATTATGAAAAATCTTAACTCAAAAGATAAATTAAAAATAATAGAATTAAATTATAAAGTGAATAATTCTTATAAATTGATTATAGAATCAAAAGATAATTTATTATCAGTTTATGATATTTACTTAAATATAGTAAGTGATATAGAAAGTAATATTAATGAAAGTATAAAAGAAAATAATATTGATTTAGCTTGTAAATTGAAAGAAATGCTTTGTAATTTTAAATTAAATAGTATTGATAATTTTTATAATAAAATAAGCAAAATAGAAATTCGTTATAGTGGTGAATTAGAAGAAGATGAAAACATTTATATATCATTAATTAAAATATTTAATGAACTAAAAAATAAAGAAATAGCAAACGAAAATCATACTAAAAAAGAAAAAGATTATATTATTAATAAATTGAATAATAAAATAAATCTTTTAGAAAATAGAAATATTTATGAAAAAAGAAAATTTGAATTAGATAAAGAATTTAGTACATATTATACATATAAATTATTTATTCAAACACTTTATGATTTATTAAATGATAGTTATATAAGTGATGATGGTATTTATTATTATCCATTTATAGATGTTGATTCATTTTTTATATTACTAATTATACTAGATGGTAGTGAATACTTTGAATCATTTATGGAAAGAAATAAAATTAAAAATATAGATATTATTTACGATTGTATTAATGATGATAAAAATAAAAATAGAAAATATTTACTTAATGCATGTTATAGAGAAATACAAGGGTTTAAATATTCTGATAAATTAATTGATGATATAGCAAAAGAAGAAAATGTTATATTAGGATATGATGTAGAAAATCCTTTAACTTTAAAAATTGAATAACTATTAGCATATAATAGTTTTTCTTTTATATTTTAAGATAATATGCTATAATTAACTAACAAAGGAAGTGAGTAGCTAGGCTGTTTTCCTAGCAAATATTATGGATTATAAGGATATAAATACTTATGACTATAATTTAGATGAATCCTTAATTGCACAAACACCTATTAAAGATAGAGATCATTCTAAATTATTAGTTGTAAATAAAAATAATGGAAAATTTAAAGATGATGTTTTTTATAATATTATCAATTATTTAAAAAAAGGTGATGTACTTGTTTTAAATAATACTAAAGTTTTACCTAGTAGAATAATTGGTTATAAAACAGATACTAATGCTAAAATAGAAGTATTACTTTTAAAAGAATTAGAAAGTGATGTATGGCAATGTTTAGTAAGGCCTCAAAAAAGAGTAAAAGTTGGTACTACAATAAAATTTGAGGATGATTTTAGTTGTGAAGTTATGGAAGTATTAAATGATGGTATTACTAATGTTAAATTAATATATAAAGGAATACTCGTAGAACATTTAAATAGTGTAGGTGCAATGCCACTTCCTCCATATATTCATGAAAAATTAAAAGAAAATGATAGATATAATACAGTTTATGCTAAAAAAACTGGTAGTGCTGCTGCTCCTACTGCTGGGCTTCATTTTACTCAAGAATTATTAAAAGAAATTGAAGATAAAGGAGTAGAAATATTATATGTAACTCTAAATGTAGGTCTTGGAACATTTAGACCAGTTGTAGAAAATGATATAACTAAACATGATATGCATAGTGAACTTTATGAAATTAGTGAGGATGTTGCTAGTAAATTAAATAAAGCTAAAAAAGAGGAAAGAAGAATTATATGTGTTGGTACTACATCCTTAAGAACACTAGAAGCAAATATCTCAAAATATAAAGAATTTAAAAGTACTTGTGAAGAAACAAATATATTTATATATCCACCGTATTCATTTAAATCTGTTGATGCTTTAATTACAAATTTTCATTTACCAAAAAGTACTCTTGTAATGCTAGTATCTGCATTTAGTAATATTGATATAATTAAAGCCGCGTATGAACATGCCCAAAAAGAAAAATACAAATTCTTTAGTTTTGGAGATGCAATGTTTTTAACTAATGAGGAGGTAAAATAATGGATTTAAAATTTAAAGTAATAAAAGAATCATCTTGTGGAGCAAGACTTGGTGAATTTGAAACAAAATGGGGACATCATAAAACTCCAATGTTTATGCCAGTTGGTACTCAAGCAACTGTAAAAACATTAAGTCCTGAAGAATTAAAAGCCGCAGGTGCTGATATAATTTTATCTAACACTTATCATTTATGGTTAAGACCAGGAGAAGATGTAGTAGAAAATGCTGGCGGACTACATAATTTTATGAATTATAAAACTGGACCTATACTTACAGATTGTGGTGGGTTCCAAGTATTTTCACTTGCAAAACCAAAAGATATAAGTGAAGAAGGAGTCAAATTTAAAAGTCATTTAGATGGCAAGAATTTACTTCTAACACCAGAAAAAAGTATTGAAATACAAAATAAATTAGGTTCAGATATAATTATGAGTTTTGATGAATGTCCACCATATCCAGTAACACATGAATATATGAAAAATAGTGTAGAAAGAACGGTTAGATGGGCTAAAAGAAGCTTAGCCGCTAATAAAAAAAGAGATACTCAAGCTCAATTTGGTATTGTTCAAGGTGGAGAATTTGCAGATTTAAGAAAATTTTCAGCTATAGAAACTGCTAAACTTGATTTTGATGGTTATAGTGTTGGAGGAGTAAGTGTTGGAGAAGATAGTGAAACTAAGCTTAAAATGATTGAATATGCAACTGCTTATTTACCAAAAGATAAAATTAGATATTTAATGGGTGTAGGAGAACCTATGGATTTAATTGATGGTGTAATTAGAGGTATTGATATATTTGACTGTGTACTTCCAACAAGACTAGCAAGACATGGTAATGCTCTTACAAGAGATGGAAGAACTAATCTTAAAAATGCAAGATTTATAAAAGATTTAGATCCAATTGAAAAAGATTGTGATTGTTATACTTGTAAGAATTTTACTAAATCATATATTAGACATCTTTTAGTTTCTGAAGAATCTTTTGGACAAAGATTAATATCTATTCATAATATTAGATTCTTAACTAAATTAATGGAAGATATAAGAGAACATATAGAAAAAGATGATTTATTAGAGTTTAGAGAAGAATTTAAAGAAAGATATTTAAAAAATCGTGAAATGAAAAAGTAAATTCCAGTTTCATAAGGAGAAAAAGGAATGTAAGAGAAACGTCCAAAATAAGGACGTTTTAAAGTGAAATAAAGTTTGAAATTATAAAAAAAATATAGTAAAATACAAAATGTATTAGAAATTTACCCACGACAAAAAGACAAAAGGCTATAGAATTAAAAAAATGTAGGACTAAATTCCTTTTGTTAGTAGTAATAAGTAAAAATAAAATATGGGTGTTTCTTAAATACACAATAAGAACTATTTTTTCTTATTATGTTTAATGAGATAAGGTTTTAGGGTGACCTCATCTCTTTTAATTTCATTAATATTTAATAAATCTAAAATTTCCTTTCCTCTATTAGGATAATCAGGTGTAGAAAACATAAATACAAAAACTTCATAAGGAGTTTTATCCTTTAAAGATTTTCTAGGAGTAGAATTAATATGAGAAAACATCAAATTTAAGTCTTCTTGTGTAATATTAGATATATCAATTTCATTAGGAATAATATCTCCCGAGTTTTGCAGTTGACTTAAATTTAAATCTTATTCAATACCAGTTAGATACTGGATTTTTTTATGTCAAGT